>JBBQMA010000136.1:0-6715 GCA_038328415.1 Chitinophagales bacterium
AGATGATGCGCAGAGTGCAGATCGAGGATGCGGGAGATACCAACCTGCTAGAGGGAGAAGCAGTTGATAAATTTGAATTCCTGGAGCAGAATGACTGGATTTTTGATAAAAAATTCATTACTGATCCGGGTGATTCTACAAGGCTTAAAGCAGGCCAGTTGGTGACGTTGCGTCAACTGCGGGAAGAGAATTCAATTCTCAAGCGCAATGACCAAAAGGTGGTGCAATACCGCAATGGTGTCGCTGCGACGTCAACACCGTTGTTACAAGGTATTACCAAATCATCTCTTGGAACACTAAGCTGGATTTCAGCCGCATCGTTCCAGGAGACTACAAAAGTACTGAGCTTTGCTGCTATTTCAGCCAAGAAGGATGGACTTAACGGCTTGAAAGAAAACGTCATCGTAGGTAAACCAATCCCAGCAGGAACCGGCATGCGTCATTTCAAAAATCTGATCGTTCTGGATGAAGCACAAATGGAGCGGCATAAAGCCCGTTTGGCGACTGTTGAGCATCAGGAAGAGGTTTGATTTTAACATTATAGATTGAGCAGAGGGGCGTGAACGTTGTTTTCGCCCCTCTTGTTTTAGATATAAACATTGGGCAATTTGACTCGGACAATGGGACGATTTTTAGCTATCGATTATGGAACTAAGCGTTGTGGCATCGCTGTTACAGATCCCTTGCGTATTATTGCCGCAGGATTAACCACCGTGCATCCTGAGCAATTGATTGATTTTTTAGACAAATACCTTAAGGAAGAACCAGTGGATGCTATTGTCATTGGCCTTCCGCTTCATGAAGATGGCAGTAAAGGACAGCTTTATGACAGGGTAGTCCAGGTAGGATGTGAAATTGAGAAAAGGTATCCCGCTATTAAACTGGATTATTGGGACGAACGTTATACTTCCCGCATAGCAAAGGAAATCATCCGAATGTCTGGTGCCAAACGTAAAAAACGTCAGGATAAAGCCACGGTTGATAAGGTAAGTGCCGGCATAATCCTACAAGAATATCTTGAACAAAGTGAAAAGGAACAACGGTTATGATTTTGCCTATTTACGCTTACGGGCAACCCGTATTAAAAAAAGTAGCTGAACAAATCGCGGAGGATTTTGAAGATCTGCCCGGGCTCATTGACAATATGTGGCAAACGATGTATCATGCCCATGGGGTAGGATTGGCCGGCCCACAAATAGGCTTGGCTAAACGCATTTTCGTGGTAGATACTCTCCAGATTAAGGACGAGGAGAAAGTGAGGGATGGCATAAAAAAGGTGTTTTTAAATGCTACCATACTTGAAGAATCCGGAAAACTTTGGAGTTATGAAGAAGGGTGTTTAAGTATCCCGGAGGTGCGAGGAGATGTGGAACGATTGCCAATCATCCGCGTCAAATATCAGGACGAACAATTTGTATGGCATGAATCAGAGTTTGAAGGACTGAATGCCAGAGTCATCCAACACGAATATGACCATATACAGGGTATACTGTTTGTCGAGAAACTAAAGCCCCTCAAAAAGCGCTTAGTAAAACGCAAGTTGGAGCAGATTCGGTCAGGTCAAGTGGATGCAGACTACAGGATGCGGTTTAATCTTCGTTCCTGATGGGGTAAGAGAAAATGAACGATAGATTTTTAAAGGTAAGGTGAAGTTGGATTTTACTTTTTCCCTACCTTGGCGCCACAAAATCATTCTCTATGAAAAAGCTTTTTGTACTTGCATTGTTTTTAATTGGTTTTTCTGCAGCGTATTCTCAAACGTACAACAGGGCCATAGGTCTTCGTTTGTCCTGGGATTATGGTCTGTCATACAAGCATTTTCTAAATGAAAAGGCTGCTCTTGAAGGGGTATTGACGTATCGGTCTTTTGGTGTCACTGGTTTCAAGTGGAACTATATCAGGATTATGGGTTTGTACCTCATACACAATCCATTTCCCAACGTTGAGGGCCTGCAATGGTATTATGGTGGTGGCGCTTCCGTTTCCTCATGGGGTGGAGATTATGGGGATTATTATCCGGATGATAGCTCTTTGGGAATAGGCATCCATGGTGCCATTGGCCTGGATTACAAGTTTGCCAATGCGCCAATAAGCCTGACAGTTGATTGGTTGCCAACATTCACAATAGGTTCTTTCTATGATGGATTTGCTGGTGATTATGGCGCGTTAGCTGTTCGCTATACCTTTTAACAGGGACTTAGAAAATTTATAAAAAAAGAGGTTGGTCCGGTTGGGCCATCCTCTTTTTATTTTCGTCCAAAGTCAGCGGGAATTTCTCCCCAACTCTCCGTTTCCCACTTATGCACCTTATTCTTTACGCTGTGTTGTTTTAACCAAAGCTCAGCCCTTTGGATGAATTCGAAGAGGCGACCATTTTTAGTTGTTCGTTTAAGTGTTGTTTTAGCTTTTTTATTTCTAAACCAGGCCAGAGCAGTACGTGAATCCGTATAAACGGCTGTTTGGGTATCACTTTTCTGTTCCAGAAGGGCAAGGGCATGCACTAGGGCGAGGAATTCACCGACATTATTCGTGCCATCCGGGTAGGGTCCCATTTTGAAGAGTTCGGCTCCATCAGCCAGATCTACACCCCGATATTCCATAGGGCCGGGCACCCCGCTGCAAGCAGCATCGACAGACCAGGCAGGTAGCTTCACAATAGTTCCAATAACTGATCCTTTTAATCTGGCAATTTGGGGGTTGGGTTTGCTGGAATTTTGTTCCTTGTCACTATAATAGGCATGGAAGCCCTGATCAAAGGCTTCCCGGGCTTCGTCCAGAGATTCAAATGCCTTGAATTTGGCCCCATTAAATCCTTTCACCCGGAGTTGCGTTTCCATCCATGAATCGAAGATTCCGGGTTCGGTTCCTTCCCAAATGACATAATACTTTTGTTTTGGCATGATTTCCGGATCTAATGGTGCAAATATCACATCTTCCGTCGATTTAAGGGAATCCCATTAGATTTGCATCCCAATTCCGTCATTTTGGATTGTAAGGAAAGGTTAACAAAATGCCGGTATTCGCACCTAAGCCAATTATTCCTCAATCAGGTTTTAACGCAAATTGAATGGATTTCATTGACACACATGCACATGCATATGCCCGTCAGTTTGGACATGATCTGGAGGAGATGATTCATCGTTTTCAGGTTGCGGGCGTAATAAAAGTCTTTCTACCAAACATAGACCTGGATAGTATTGGGCCTATGCACAGCTTGTGCACAACTCATCCTCAATTATTTATTCCAATGATGGGCTTGCATCCATGCCATGTGGAAGAAAACTATGCGGAGGTACTTGGTGTCATGGAGGAGTTTCTTGAAAATGGCGCATATTGTGCAATAGGGGAGATAGGCTTGGACGCTTTTTGGGATAAAACGACATTGCCTCGTCAGGAGGTTGCATTTCGGCATCAGATCCAATGGGCAAATACACTTGATTTGCCTATTGTCATCCACAGTAGGGATACGTTGGACGAGTGTATTCAGGTGGTAACAGAAGAAGCCCAAGCCGGACTTCGTGGAATATTCCATTGTTTTACCGGTACTGCAGATCAGGCCTTGAGGATCACTGAATTGGGTTTTAAGCTGGGTATTGGTGGTGTGTATACGTTCAAAAATAGTAATTTAAAGGAGTCGCTTGCTGATTGTCCATTGACTGATCTTGTTCTGGAAACGGATGCCCCTTATCTGGCCCCTGTGCCTTATCGCGGAAAACGGAATGAGTCATCCTTTATACAGCTTGTCGCTGCTCAACTAGCCATGGACCGAGGTGTTGAATTGGAGGAAGTTGCCAGAGTATCAACAGAAGCGGCAGGTCAGGTATTTGGCACTCAATATCTTTTATGATAATTTCCTTTGAGAAGTACTGATATTTTGCGACTTTTGCAGTCCCGTAGACGAGCGGTAGTCATAAGGAGAGTTGGCCGAGTGGTCGAAGGCGCACGCCTGGAAAGTGTGTAGGCTCCAAAAGGGCCTCTGGGGTTCGAATCCCTAACTCTCCGCAGAGACAATCAGGGCTGCCCGCAGGGCAGCCCTTTTCTATAGTATAATGGTACATCAAGCTCGTTCGTAATGAGGTTTTTCGCCACAGAATAGGGCCCCCTCTGGATCTTATTGAAAATGAACGCCCCATTACTGGTCACAATATGTAATCCCTTATTCTTTGCAGAAATAATCAGGATTGCCCGCCGACCAGCTTTTTGATGGATACAACTATTTTTACTTTTTCAACTGGAAGAAATGCCAATAGAATTTCGTTATTGATAGGCAATTGTTGGTCGGGTCTGTAGTTTGTTTCTAAAATCGTATTTAAGCGTGAGCCCAGTGACATAGATCAGAGCATTAAAATTGGTTGGATCAACCCCTTTGTAGTTGCAACTGAACCATGGGACAATGAGTGATTTGATACCCCGAACATTAGGCGGTTGTTTGAGCAAACAGCAAGAAAATCATTAAAATTTGTTTCGGAGATGGGCAGAAGGTGACCAATTAAGATTAAGAAATTGTTGCTAAAACAAGAAAACTAAAAAACTTATGTGCTGAACTTGAATTCTTTCCTAAATTAGCCGCGTCTTAGAACTTAACGAAAACGAAAATCTTATTCATTATGCGACGTTATCTAGCGCTAATCATTGTCCTTGTGGCTGTTATGCTTACCGGAACTGTGGAACTGTTTGCCCAGGAAGCCGGCGAGGCAGCCAGTCCTGCCGGTTTTCAATTGTTAAAGAAGTATTTTATAGAAGGGGACTGGCGATTTATGAGCCTTGTACTTGTGGTCCTGATCCTTGGTTTGGCTTTTTGCATTGAGCGTATTATTTCGCTCAATATTGCCACTACGAACACGGAGAAGCTTATCGGTCGAATTGACGACGAGCTTCAGCGCGGCAATGTTGAAGGTGCGATGGACATCTGTAAAGCTACACCTGGCCCTGCTGCCAGCGTACTGTATGAGGGTTTGAAAAATTCACCCAAAGGATCAGAGGCTGTCGAGAAAGCGATTGTATCCTATGGAGGTGTCCAGATGGGCTTGTTGGAGCGTGGTTTGGTTTGGATTTCACTGTTTATCGCAACAGCTCCCATGTTAGGGTTCCTTGGAACAGTAATCGGGATGATCCAGGCCTTTGACCGTATTGAAGCAGCAGGAGACCTTTCACCAAGCATCGTGGCCGGTGGTATTAAAGTTGCCCTTTTGACAACTGTATTTGGACTTGTGGTAGCTATTATCCTTCAGATTTTTTACAATTATATTGTAAACAAAATTGATGGCATAACCAATAAAATGGAGGATGCTTCTATTGCACTCGTTGAATCGCTGACTCGTCGCAATATTATTAAGTAACCTCTAAAACCCAGGTGGTATGTATCAGTTTCTTAATAAACATGGGCAGGTTGCCGCCTTTGCTTTAGGCATGTTGATAACGATTGTATTTTTTATACAAATCATGTCAGGGATATCAACATTTGAAGGACTAAGTAAGGCAGATCAACTTCAGACAGGAATTTTTGATTTTGGGCTTGCCGCATCCATATTTCTGGTCATTCTGTGTACATTGGCTATAATAGGTTTTGGTATCATTTATATGATAAAAAACCCTAAGTCATCCTTACGTGGAATGGTACCTTTCTTGGTATTGCTCGCGATATTTCTCGTTTCTTATGTTATGGCTAAACCGGCAACGGAAGGACCACTTTTGGCCGTAGCTGAAAGATTTGAGCTCACTGATGGTCAAGAGAAGTTGGTTACTGCCGGATTAACTACGGCAATGATTCTCTTTTTTGGCGCAACCATAGCATTTGCTGTTGCTGAAATTCGCAATTTCTTCAAATAACCAACCATGCTGAAGAAAAAGTCAAACAGAGGGCGGATCAGTAATGAAATCAACGCAAGTTCGATGGCGGATATCGCCTTCCTGCTTTTGATTTTCTTTTTGGTGACGACTCAGATTCTTGAAGACAAAGGTATTCTTGTTAAGTTGCCGCCTTGGTCTGATGAGCCCCCGGAAACGCTGGAGTTGATATCCAGGAATGTGTTTTCTGTGCTGGTGAATTCCGAAAATAAATTGCTTGTTCGAGGTGAACCTGCAAATATTGACGAACTTCGGGAAAGGACTAAGGAGTTTATTATGAACCCCTCCCAAAGGGAAGACCTATCGCAAGCTCCCACTAAGGCCATTATCTCTTTAAAGAATGACAGAGGCACAAGTTATAAGACGTACATTGATGTGTACAATGAACTTAAAGGGGCTTATGATGAATTGTGGGATGAAGAATCCCGGCGATTATATGGTGTTGCCTATAGCGAGGAGCTTCCTCTTGATTATCGAAAGGAAATAAAATCAAAAATCCCAATGGTCTTGTCCGAAGCGGAACCGACCGCATACGGGGCCGAATAAACATTACACTATGTCCTCACATTTTAAAACGAAAAGAGGCAATAAGAAGCCTGAAATATCAACGGCTTCGTTGCCTGATATTGTATTCATGCTGCTCTTTTTCTTCATGGTTGTTACTGTCATGCGTGATGCAGAAATCTTATTAAAAGTACAGACACCCAGCGCCACGCAGTTGACAAAACTTGAAGAAAAGTCACTGGTCAACTACATCTATATTGGTAAGCCGATGCCAAAATATGAAAGTGTCTATGGCACCAAACCTCGGATTCAACTCGCTGATCAAGTGGTTGATGGACCGGAGAATATCCCTTTGTTTCTGGAA
>JBBQMA010000137.1:0-6702 GCA_038328415.1 Chitinophagales bacterium
TATAATGTACCCTGGGGATTCATAAGTGATGAAACGCTGGTGGGCTGCTGGAAATCATGACCTACCAGCAAAGCAGAAATTTCCTAAGACGAAAAAACCCACCTTTTGGGGTGGGTCCAATTTCTGTTGCCTTGCCAAAGCGAGGCGACTGTTCCTAACTGAAAGACTTTGCCTCCAAAAACCGTTCCAATTCGGATTCCGACCCAATAAGCACCTCTCTTGGCTTGCTGCCCTCCGCAGGCCCTACGATGCCCATGCCTTCGAGTTGGTCCATGATTCGGCCGGCCCGATTGTAGCCCAGCTTTAGCCGGCGCTGGATCATAGATGTAGATCCATGTTGATTGGACACGACAATACGGGCAGCATCTGCAAATAGGTCGTCTAGGTCTGAAACATCCAACGCTCCACGGCTATTCGGATTATCCGGATTATATTCTGGCAGGAAATAAGGTTCGGGAAAGCCCTGCTGGTTACCTATCGCTTCGAGTACCTCCTCCACTTCCGAGGTATCTACAAAGGCTCCCTGGAGGCGTATGATATCACCGCCCACACTGAGCAGCATATCGCCCTGCCCAATGAGCTGATCGGCACCACCTCCATCCAGAATGGTACGCGAGTCAATTTTTGAAGCCACCTTAAAGGCTATCCTTGCCGGGAAGTTGGCCTTGATACTACCTGTAATAATATTGACAGAAGGGCGCTGAGTGGCAATAATCAGGTGAATGCCGACAGCCCGTGCCAATTGTGCCAGACGGGCTAATGGTTGCTCTACCTCTCTGCCGGCAGTCAGGATAAGATCGGCAAACTCGTCGATGACCAGGACGATGAATGGCAAAAAGCGGTGGCCTTCCTTGGGGTTTAATCGACGCGCTATAAACTTATCGTTATACTCACGCAGGTTTCTGGTTTTGGCGCGCATGAGCAATTCATAGCGCGTGTCCATTTCAATGCACAGGGAATTGAGGGTGTATATCACCTGGTTATTATCCGTCACAATGGGCTCAATCTGCTCCGGCAAGAAAGCCAGGAAGTGATTAGCCAGTTGACCGTAGGGATAGAGCTCCACCTTTTTCGGATCGATAAGCACCAACTTAAGTTGTGCCGGGTGCTTCCGATAAAGGAGGGATATCAGCACTGAATTAATGCCTACCGATTTGCCTTGTCCGGTAGCTCCGGCGATAAGGAGATGGGGCATTTTGGCAAGATCGGCCACAAATACTTCATTCGAAATGGTTTTGCCAAGGGCAATCGGGAGGTCCATTTTGACATTCCGAAATTTATCCGATGCGAGGATTTCACGTAGGCCTACAACCTGTTTTTTCTTGTTGGGCACTTCAATTCCGATGGTTCCTTTGCCGGGGATCGGGGCAATAATACGGATACCGAGTGCAGAAAGGCTAAGGGCAATGTCATCTTCCAGGTTTCTGATCCGGGAAATTTTGATGCCGGGAGCAGGGACGATCTCATAAAGTGTAACGGTCGGACCGATAGTCGCCCGGATTTTAATGATTTCAATTTTATAATGCATCAACGTTTCCAGGATCTGGTCCTTGTTCTGCTCCAGCTCCTCTCTGTCTACTTCGAGCTGTTGGGAACTGTAATCGCGCAAGAGTTCGAGGGAGGGAAACTGATATCTAGAAAGCTCAAGGGTAGGATCATAGGGCTCTGAATGGGCATGTTCGTCATCAGCCAGCACAGGATGGGTACCTTCTCGCAGGGAGGTAGAGGCGGTGATGAGTTCAGGCATTGCCGGAACGGGTTTGCTTTCTGTTATGGATTCAGGCAAGTCAGTGGTCTCAAGTTCAAGTTCGGGGCGGCGAGAAGGAGTGGCAATGGGTTTGGCCAGGGGCCCTGAAAGCGGTCGAAGGTCAATTCCCTCTTCAAGTGATGGGGATGAAACGGCAGGTGAACCTGGTTTTTTTGATAGGACATCGCGGGACGTTGCGACTTCATCTTCCTCCCTAGCAGCAAACCTTCCGGTACGGAAATTTCGAACCCGTGATATGGCATTAACCATCCATTCCGGCAATCCCATTTGTTTGAAATCGGGATTAAAAAACCACACCAATGCACCGAGAATGGAAGCTACCAGTAACAGGCTCATGCCAATTTGACCAAATAACCCTACCAGCCAGGTGTTAATTTTCTGGCCAAATGCGCCCCCATAAGGGAAGGAGGCTTCCTGAAACAAAAAGGCACAATACACGGAAACGACAACCACCAAAAAAAGGGCCTTTCGCAAGCCGGGCCAGTAGGCGCGCATTCGTTTTTCCAATACGAGGAACATACCGAGCCTATACAGTTGGAATACGAGGATGAAAGCACCTATACCAAAACCGAAATAAATAAAGAGATTCGCCACAAGGGCACCTAACTTACCCAGCCAGTTGTCCACGATAACTTCGCCATCAAACAACATGGTCCAAGAGTGTTCCAAAACCAAATCCTGGTCGCGATACCAGGTGAAGAGATAAGAGGTAAAAGCAATAGTAAGGTAAGCAGCGAGCAGAAGGGCTATAAGCCCACTCACTTTGACCCGCCGCTCATCGCGACCGGGTTTGAGGTCCAACGCCAATTGTTTGGCTGATTGCTTTTTCTTCTTGGCCATGTCCTTTCGGGATTATCTTGGTAGCATCCACTTCATGAATCCCTGATTCAGGGTCTGTTATGCATGAGGTAGAACTATAATGGCAAAGGTAAGGAATTCTGCTTTCCTCAAGGTTGCCTGATGGAGGAATAAAAGAGAATCCGATTAGCACCCTTGTCGTTACAAGGATGAATAATCATTTGGAATTTGTTATATTTGCCCATATATCGTGTATACTATGGACTTGAAACCTGTAGACCGCCGCACCGGACTCACGAGGGAATCATTTGCCATTGAATATCTGGCACCTCGCAAACCCGTCATTTTCACGGACTTGATGAAAGAATGGCCTGCCCGTTCCAAATGGAATATGGAGCTCCTGAAGGCAAATTCTGGACATTTAATGGTACCAGTTGTTTCAGAAAATTATTCCAAGCCCGGAAAAGGGTATATGCAGCCGGATAAGGAACTCCCCTTGCGAGAATATCTGGAAATGCTTGAGGAGGGTCCATGCAATTACCGCCTCTTTCTGTTCAATATTTTTCTCCACGCGCCGGAGTTATGCAAGGATTTCAGTTTGCCCAAAATTATGGACGGATTTTACAAGGAATTTCCGTTCATGTTTTTTGGTGGTGCAGGGAGCAAAGTGGCTCTGCATTACGATATTGACTTATCGCATGTCTTTCTGAGTCAGTTTCATGGCCGCAAACGGGTTGTCCTATTTGCGCCGGAGCATTCCGTACGCTTATATCAACACCCATTCACCGTAGCGAGTTATGTTGATGTCAATAATCCGGATTACGCGAAATATCCAGCCCTGCAAGACGTAACTGGTTATGAGACGATTATTGAACCAGGGGAAACCATCTTCATGCCCTGCGGCTATTGGCATTACATTGAGTATACCGAAGGTGGTTTCTCTATGGCATTACGCGCCAATGAATCGTATGCGCGACGTGCGAAGGGGCTGTTTAATATCGCCCGTCATTTTATTGTTGACAAAAGCATGAATAAACTTTTAGGGTCTAACTGGCGCCAGATAAAATCGGATATTGCTCGAAGACGCGCCGAGTCAGAATTGGTACATTGAGGACATCTTTTTATTGGGTTCGAACATTGACTTTGCATTCTGTGTGCGCATTTGCTTTTTGAGTCTGGTATTTTCCTGTTTCGTCACTTTTTATACGGTCCATTGTACCGTGCGACCGTAGTTTGCATGTTTATTTAACTTATAGGTGTCGTACCTTGTACCGTTGACCCAAATCCATCATTTAAGGACCCTAGCCCCCACCTTCTCAACGGATGCGATTTTAAAAATCAGGGAGGTCTCTAAACGAAATATCCACGCTATGGTTCTCAAGATGCTCAAAGGATTATTGAATAAACTGTTCTCTACTTCGGCAGCCGGTTTGTATATGATCCTGTTTGCGGCTGCAATTGGAGTTGCCACCTTTATTGAAAATGATTTCGGTACCAGTTCTGCACAGAAGGTTATTTTTAAAGCACGCTGGTTCGAGCTTTTACTGGTTTTGTTTGGTATCACCCTCATCGTCAATATCATTCGGTTTCGGATGATTCAACAGCGCAAGTGGGCGATCCTGATGTTTCATACTGCCATTATCATCATCCTCATAGGTGCAGGCGTGACCCGTTATTTTGGCAGTGAAGGCATGATGAATATCCGTGAGGGAAGTGCTTCCAACACCTATCTTTCGGCAGAGACGTATCTACAGTTTGAAGCGGATATTGAAGGGAATACCTATAAATTCGACGAACCGGTCCTTTTTGCCACCCGTGGTAATAATCACTTTGAGGTGACTTACCAACTGGGTTCCAAAACAATTGATGTGGAGGTTCTGGATTTTATGCCCAATCCGAAAGAAGCCATGGTTGAGGATCCGGTTACCGGAATTCCGGTTATAAAAGTGGTAATCGGCGGAATGAATGGCAGGGAGGAATACTTCTTGCGGTATGGCAATAATTCGACGATCCGGGGCACACGATTTACGTTTGGCACGGCACCGGAGGAAGGTGCTTTCAATATTCAGTATGCCAACGATCAATTGACTTTTGTAACGGATAAGCCCTACTCGCAAATGCAAATGGCCACTCAGCAGCGGGATTCGATTATGCCGGGAAAAGCGTATCCCGTCATGCTGCGTAGTTTGTATGCCTATGGCGAAGAGAATTTTGTATTTGGCGATTTCCAGCCACAGGCAAGAGTTGAAATCGCTTCTGCCGAACCCAAAATGGCCAGCAATAGTATGGGCGGAGTGCTTCTTAGAATAACAAACAATGGTGAGGAGGTCAGCCAATATGTGTATGGTACGCCGGGTGTTGAAGGACGCCCTCGTATGTATACCCTACCCGGGGCCAATATATCCGTCACTTATGGTGCAAAACGCTTTAGCTTACCATTCTCGCTGTATTTGAAGGATTTTATTCTTGAACGCTACCCGGGTACCGAAAATCCTTCCTCTTATGCCAGCGAAGTGACGCTCAAAGATCCGCGTACAAGCCTGGTGCTCGATCAACGGATTTATATGAACAATATACTGACCTATGGTGGGTATCGATTTTTCCAGTCATCTTTTGATCAGGATGAGCTAGGTACCTACCTGAGCGTCAATCATGACGCACCCGGCACTTGGATTTCATACATCGGTTATATTTTATTGACCCTGGGAATGATCCTGACCTTGCTGTCGCCCAAAAGTCGGTTCCAAAAAATTGGCGAAAATATCAAGCGCTTGCGTCAATCGGACAAACTTGCTCAGGGCCTGCTCCTCATCCCATTTTTTGCTTTTTCTACCTGCGCGCTGGCATCCGTTGTTCCACAGACCGTCCGGAAAGACCATGCTGAGCAGTTTGGCCGGCTCATTGTCCAGGACCAGAACGGCCGATTCAAGCCGATGAATTCATTGACCAATGAAGTGTTACGAAAATTATCGCGAAAAGAATCCTACGAAGGACTCTCCGCCGAACAGGTAATATTAAGCATGGCCATCCAGCCCGGAGACTGGTATGATACGCCATTGATCAAGATAGGTAAACATGAAAAAATACGGGAAATATTAGGCGCCAAAACGGCATTGGTTTCGTACAGTGATTTTTTCCACACCGACGGGTCGTATAAATTCAAAGACGAAATCCGCAGTGCGTATAACAAGGAGCCACGGGACCGTGGTGTTTATGACAAAGAGTTACTCAAGCTGGATGAGAAGGTCAATATATGTAGCATGGTTTTTTCCGGCCAATTTTTCAATGTATTTCCGGTACCCGGAGACACGACACACCACTGGCAATCGCCTGCCGAATTGCATCAGCACCAGCAGGGATCAGGATCATCATTTATGCATCGATTTTATCCGGCTTATGTGCCCACGGTCCAATCGGCTATGGCCAATTCGAATTGGGAATTGGCGAACAGGCTGCTTGACGAACTGGATGCCTATCAACAAAAATTCGGTCGGGATGTACTACCCTCTTCCACCAAAATAAATGCTGAATTATTTTTAAATAAATTGAATGTCTTTAGTCGCCTGGGCACCTTATATACCCTGTTGGCCTTGGCATTTCTGGCTTTATTATTTACTTCCGTCTTTAATCAAAGATTGAATTTAAAATGGCCTTTGCGCATCGCATTCGGGTTATTGGCATTTGGTTTTTTCATGCACACATTTGGACTGGGATTACGATGGTATATTTCCGGTCGCGCGCCATGGAGCAACGGGTATGAGTCCATGATTTATATCGGATGGACCACGGTGCTTGCTGGATTAATTTTTTCAAGAAAATCAACTGGCGGTCTGACAGCTACTTCGGCGCTCGCTGCCACGATAATGATGGTCGCAGGCCTGAGTTACCTGGATCCTGAAATAACGCCGCTGGTACCCGTACTTAAATCGTATTGGCTGACCATCCATGTATCGCTCGAGGCGGGAAGCTACGGCTTCCTAATGCTGGGTGCCATCATCGGTGTACTCAACCTTATTTTCATGATTTTTACCTCCGCCAACAATCAACCCCAGATCTACCGGATGATAAAGGAAATGACATTAATTAGTGAGATGACACTCATTGGCGGACTATTCATGATTAGCATCGGAACGTAT
>JBBQMA010000138.1:0-6690 GCA_038328415.1 Chitinophagales bacterium
CCAACTCATGACCCACATTAATGCCACAGACGCCAAAAATCAATCCCATATTCAGGATCATCCCGGTCAGTTCCCACCCGCTGGTCTCCGGGTTGATCACCCGTTGGCCAAACTGCCACAACAAACTATAAAGGATTGGAACGTTCAAATACAGTAGCAGGTCAAAAAATCTTTTTTTGGAACGCCCGATTTCAACAGCCTCCGAAAAATTTACTGCCGATCCGCCAATGACCAATTCCAGCAAGGGAATGATCACAAAGGCGACATAAATGGAACCCGGTGACCATATGCCTCCCGCCCAAAAACCATACGCTGCCGCGAGCGGTGCGATATAGGCAATCAGGTATTTTCCGTCGTTTTGAAAAAATTCGGTGAACTTCATGGCGAACATAAAGTTATCCTATTCTTGCTGAATCACCAATATGATTTTTGAACCACTTGATATTCCTATTCGCGACATCATTCGGGAAACCGACGATTGTGTCAGTATCCTGCTGGATGTGCCTGAATCACATCGTGAATCCTATACGTACCTCCCCGGTCAATACCTCACCATCGAATGGTCGGGAAAAAAAGGACCTGTACGTCGGGCCTATTCGCTCTCCAGTGCGCCACATGAAAACCGATGGCGCATTAGCATTAAAAAACACGATAAAGGATTTTTATCCAGCATCCTTCACGATAAGGTGAAGTCTGGTGATACCCTAAAGGTTTTACCGCCCATGGGCAGGTTTACGGTGAAGACGGATGCTGATAAGCGGCGGGGTCACTTTTTTATTACGGCTGGGAGTGGGATTACGCCGGTGTTATCCATCATACGGGCTATTCTGGAAGAAGAGCCGCAAAGTTTTTGTTACCTGCTATACGGCAGTCGCGACGAAACACACATTATCTTCCGGCAAGAACTGGATGCCCTTGTCAAACGATATACCGGGCAGCTCGAGGTGGTTCACACCCTGAGCAGGCCGGACAAAACCGGGTGGTTTGGCAAATTATCCGGCTCAAAAGCAGCTATCTGGTCCGGCGATCGCGGGCGTATTGATGGGGAAAAAATACGAAATTTTCAGGCCGGTATCAATTGTCCGTATAAGGATCACCACTGGTATTTATGTGGCCCTTCCGGATTAATGGATACCTGTGACAAAGAACTGAAAGCACTCCGGATACCCACAGAACGAATTAGCAGAGAACATTTTGATTCAGATCCATTGTCGGCTTCTGGTACCGGTGTTGCAGCGGTGTTGACCACCAATTTGCATGGGGAGGCTATTACGGTCAACGTAGATCAGGGGCAGACGCTGTTGCAGGCATTATTGGCTGCCGGACATGATGCGCCCTATTCTTGTTCTTCAGGTGGGTGCGCTTCATGTATGGCCAAAATAGTGGATGGCGAAGTGCTCATGGAACATGCTCCGGCGCTGGAAAAATCTGAAATTGCCGAAGGGTATATTTTGACATGCCAGGCAAAGTCAAAGACAGCCACTATTCAAATTGAGTACCACTAATGAAATTATTGCCGTGTAAAGAGCCGGTAGGTGATATAGATTGCTAAGATGCCAGCCAGCATACTGGAAAAAACATAGCCCAGAGCTAAAAACCATTCACCCCGTTCGATCATCAGGAAGGTCTCCCTGCTCAGCGCCGAAAATGTGGATAATCCGCCACAAAAACCGGTGATGAGCAGGATCCGTGCATTGTCGCTCAAAACAGGCAGAACGCTCATCAGTGTTCCAAGGCATAGACAGGCTATTACATTTGCCCACCAGGTAGCCCATGGAAATCCATCCTGCCAGGGGAGATAGTAGGAAATTAGGTAGCGGAGGAGCGAACCGGTACCCCCGCCAATAAAAATAGCCATTAGTGCACTTAGACTCATGATTCAAATATCAGGCAACACTTATTTGGAGAGAAATTCTCTGAGGATCGGAAATAGTTTTTCGGGTTCCTCCACCTGCGGATTATGGCCGCTTTTTTCAAACATGACGTATTGAGCCTGAGGGCAAAACCGTTTGTATTTTTCCATTTCCTTGGGTACGGCTACCCGGTCAAAACGGCCGGCTACGATCAAGATGGGCATTTTTAAATGGCGGAGTTGTTGCCGGTAATCGAAGGTGCCGATATCGCTCCCAACGATGAAGTCGCCATCCTTGCCGACCATCTGATAATAAAGCGCCGAATTAAATGGATTTGGGTATGGCTTGCGCCTGCGCCCTACAAATTTCTCCGGGTTGTAGGCATATAAAAAACCGTAGGGTACCCGGCCATAGATTTCCTGGTGGATGGGGTCACTGGATATGTAACCCTGTTCGCGTACGATCATGAGGGTATCCCAAACTTCGGGGTAATTGGTTTTTATTTCGTGGTTGCAGTTATCATCATTGGCTTGCCACATCAGGAAACTGTGAAAGGAATTGGCATTGATTAGGTGACTGACGCGATTCGGATATTTGATGGCATATCCCTGAGCGACGACACCGCCATAGGAGTGCCCCAGCACCGCAATTTTATCATATCCCATGGCTTTGCGCAGCCCTTCCAGATCCTCGATATCCCTGTCGAGGGTATATTCTGATACGTGTAGGGCGGTGTCCGATTTTCCCCGACCAAAGGCATCATAATAAATGAGCGTGTTCGTGGTGGAGAGCGAGTCAAAACTGCGCATGCCATAGTGATTGCCACCGGGTCCGCCGGAGATGAAAAACAAGGGCGCTCCCTTGCCAAAACGCACGGTCCAGAGTTTGGCGCCATTGATGGTGTAATACTGCCCATCCGTATGGCTGTCCGGGAATGACTGACTAATTACCGGAACCAAACCTGTAACAAAACAGGTAATCAACAAAAAATAGCGCATCATATCTTTTTATTTTGGGCATGAAGATGCGAAAAAATAAGAAGGGAAGGATCAGTTTGACCGATGATCGATGACCGCCAGAAAAGTAGAATGTAGAATAGATGAATGTAGAACAGTCAGTGACAGGTTCTTCGTTTGAAGGCGAAAACCTGCTTAAAAGCTAATCCCTACCCCGAAGGCAAGCCTAAACGCAAACCCCTAATAAACGATTAATCGCTTCAACAACTAAAATAATAAACGAAAAACCTACGTTCTTCGCGACGGTAGGCAAGCCTCGTAACCTTCATGAGCGGGGTAAATAAGCCGATAATAAACCTACAGTGGAATTAATTCAAGGAAAATAATCAATTAAAATTTACCCATATACGAATTGTACACAACCGCCAACACCACTTGTCCTACTGCTTTCATGGTGTTGGTATCAATGACTTCCAAATCGTCTGAGTGGGTATGCCAATGCGGGCCAAATCCGGTATTTGAGCCAAGAGGCTTGTTGATGATATTTATAGTAGGGATACGTGCATATTCATTGATGAACTTGTGATCATCCGTAACCGGGTATTCCAAATCATTGACGAAGAACATGCCAAAACCCATTCCCTGAGCAAGCCGCCATACTTTATCCAATACCTGGGGCGCATACTCACGGGAGTATCCTTCGCGGGCAAAACGCGGATTTTTGGCGCCAACCATATCCAGATGGATCCCGAAAAGGGCTCTATAATTTTTAACATGGGTATTTTTACCCCAATACTGTGCACCCTGGCACCAGCTCAGGGGATTGTTGCCGGAGTCTATGCCTTGGTCCTCGGCGTCAAATAACACAATATCCACACCGAATTTGATTGGATTGGCCGCCAACTGACGGGCTACTTCGAGTAATACGGCTACACCGCTGCCCCCGTCATCTGCCCCGGGAATTGGTTCGCCTCTCCGCCCGGTTTCCGGATCGTAATCAGCTACTGCGCGCGTGTCCCAGTGTGCGCTGAGCAGTATGCGTCTGGTTTGTTCGGGATTGAACTGCGCAATGATATTTGTAGCCTGAAAGGTGCCGGATTTATGTTTTTTTGCCTTGAAGGTCTGGGGGATAACTGTAGCTCCGTAGCTTTCAAATTGTTGAATTAGCCAGTCCTTACATGCCTCATGTCCGGGAGAACCCGGATCGCGGGTTCCAAACTTGATTTGTTTTTCAACAAAACTGTAAGCTGAAGTGGCATCAAAGACCGGAATCGAAACAGCAACTGGCGGAAGCTCCGGTGCAACGGGAGTTTCAGGGGTAACTACCTGTTGGGGCTTATCTTCTTTGCAGGAGGTAATAAGCAAAGCGATTGCAAAAAAAGCAGCAAGGATGCGCATAAGGATAACTTTTACGCAAAAGAACGGCAAAACCTTCAATTCCGTATCTCCAGAGGAAGATATCAGACCGCAATGTTCTCCCCATGTTCAGACGAGATGGAGAGCGCGTCTGTTGATTCATCACCTTCGATCCGAGCAAGACAGGCTTTTTGGTATTTACGCACCTCCTGAAGAAGGCCGGGCAATAGATCCGGTGTTTTTTCCAGTTTGGTTTCCAGCACCTTCCATTCGTGCAGTGCCTGTTCAAACTGTTCCATTGATTTCAGAATCCGACCTTTCAGCATCCGGCTTTGCCAATGGATGTCTTCCAGGGGCATACTGAATACAATGGCGTTTTCGATATCAGAAAGTGCCTGATCCCATTCGCCCTGTAGAAAATTGCAACGCGAAATACGCAGCCAGAAAGCCGGATTTTCTGGGTCGCGATCCTGGATTAAATTGAGATCTGCAAATGCAGCGGCAAGGTCCTCCCGGGCTATCGCCAGATCGGCACGAGCCATGAGCGCTTCGACATGAACCGGATATTTGGCGAGGACCTGATCCAGCAGGTCAGCTCGACCAAGGGTATCCGTATCCTCCATGGCGTGTCGATATAAAAGAACAGCAGCTTTGTCACTTACAGGAAGGATGCGTTCGGTAAGGCGATTTGCACCCAGACGAATGGCTAAAACTTCGCCACATAGTGCGAACTGTGCCAGCCAGTTCAACGCATCAATACCGTGTTTCCAAGTCCGGTCCATTATCTGCAGGCTGATCGGCTTGAATACGACATGCTCTGCATCCTCGGGAAAGAGATCCTCGATTTTCCAGGGGAAATCTTCCTTATAAAGGTTTATAATACGGGGTTCCAATTGCTTGACTATACGCAATACTACCTCCTTCGAACCGAAGTCGAACCTGCCTTTGAAGATAACTTTATTGGCCTGCATAGGTAGCTGGTTTAAGTTTGAAGGAGTCGTTTTGTTCAAGGTTGAACGGTAAAGATATGATTTCCTGTGATTTGTACGCCATAATTGTGAAAAAGTTTGCAAGATTTTGTAAATTCGTTGCATAATTCAGCGGCCAGGGGATCACTAAACGTGTTATTTTGTAGCTTTGGTATGTGCTTGTTTATATTTTGATTGAGCCCACACCTGCATACCTGTTGGCATTCCAGATGATTCCGACAGTAGGACAAAGCTTATGCCAACCTTGAACTAGTTGCTTACAATAGGTTTTTTTATAAATATTTACCCATCAAGAATGAAAAATTTATTTCTTTTCCTCTTAAGCCCTTTACTATTTATGGGTCTGTTACAGGCACAGCCTTGCAATGTTCCGCCCCCAACTGATGGGTGCGAGGATGCAACCATTTTTTGCCATGTCGAAAATCTGAACGGGTATTGTATGACCATGTCCTCCAATCAAACAGGAAATGGTCCATCCCCCCTATGCCCGACAGGTGGAGCCCCACACAATACCAGTTGGTTTGCTTTTTATGCCAATTGCACGAGCTTCGAAATGACGCTCGAATCATCCAACTGCTCCTCCGGCGATGGCCTGCAAGCTGCGATCTATGGGTATGGTAAAGATAAATTATGTACTGATAGTTATGCCTATCCGGAGGATTTTATTGTGTGCAGGACTATTCCCTGTTTTACTACAGCACAAACGTTTATCGTTGCGCCGCTGGTCATAGGTCAGATTTATTACATCCTTATAGATGGCTGTTCGGGCGATGTGTGCGATGTGGCCTTTTCTATAAATACACCCTGTAATAATCCACCTGAAATACAACCCTGGATATCGCTTATTCAGGGTCCTGTCCAAACGTGTACCGGTGCTACCCCAAAATATACGATTCAAAAACCTTTCGGTGCGTTTGATATTCTTTGGTTTTTGGATGGCAACCTTATCCAACAAGGCCCCGAATCGGAATCCGATATTACTTGGACGGTTGCCGGCACTTATGAATTATGTGTTTCGGCCTTCAATCCCTGCGTTGACGAAGCACAAGGTCCCGGACTTAGCTGTGTTACCGTTGAAGTATCAGATGTGATTGTTGTGGATCCTCCGCCGATTGTCATTTGCGAAAGTGATTCGTTAGAATTCCCATGTGGCACATCTGAAATTCTTTTAAAAACAACACATGGTTGTGATTCTCTAGTGACCTTAAAAGTCCAATGTATTCCTAATGTTATTACCGACCGGGGCAACTTCCCCCTTTGCGAAGGCGATAGTGTATTTATTGAAGGTGCCAAGTATACCTGTGCCCAATCCGGTAAACACGAGATACGATTGCAAAATCCTTTGCCGCCCTATTGCGACAGCATTATTCGTTATGAGGTGACATGCATATCATCTCAAATAACGGGACCGCTAACACTTACCGATGTTGATAGCGCGCTTGTCTTAAATGGAACAGTTTATGCACCGGGTTATACAATTTTTTATTATTGGTCTACTATTGGTGGCGTCTTACCGGATTCCATAAATCAGCCAAT
>JBBQMA010000139.1:0-6684 GCA_038328415.1 Chitinophagales bacterium
GTAGATTATTGTCAATCAGAGCAGATAATAAATTATGGGCTTTCTCAACAGCAGCAAAATCCCCTGTAAAGTGAAGGTTTATATCTTCCATTGGAAGTACTTGCGAGTAGCCTCCACCTGTTGCGCCCCCTTTGATACCAAAGACTGGTCCTAAGGAAGGCTCTCGTAATACGACAGTGGTCTTTTTTCCCAATCTGTTCATGCCTTGCGTCAAACCAATGGACATTGTTGTTTTTCCTTCACCTGCAGGTGTAGGAGATATCGCTGTTACTAGAATAAGATTCTTACGGGCTATTTCCTCCTTTCGAATGTATGATAGTGGGATTTTAGCTTTGTACCTGCCGTACAATTGCAAGTCATCTTCAGCAATTCCAAGCTGTTCACTAATTTCCTGAATAGGACGTAACTTAATCTTCCGTGCAATTTCGATATCACTTGCCATAACGCTGTTGGTATTTTCCCCAAAGAAAAGAAGTTTTCCCTTTCGAGAAGATATCCTGGCGAAATTTAAAAGCTTTTGACTGTGATTGCACCTTATAAATGCAGACGCTCCTTTCGGCCTAAAAGAATTTCTTCTGATTCTTTACGATCTGGATCAGGTACACAACAGTCTACAGGACAAACGGCGGCACATTGTGGTTCTTCATGAAAACCAACACATTCTGTACATTTATCAGGCACGATATAATAATATTCATCTGAAACAGGCTTTTGGCGGGCATCAGCATTTAATTCGTGTCCATCCTCCAGCGTATAGATTCCGGAAATGGTAGTTCCATCGGTTATAGCCCACTCGACACCACCCTCATATATGGCATTATTGGGACACTCAGGTTCACAAGCCCCACAGTTAATGCACTCATCCGTAATTATAATCGCCATGCCTCACATTTCTTTAATTAAATGCAAAGTTAATTGAAGTGGTTGTCAAACAACAAAGGTTTCCAATGATTTCTTTGTCTAGGCTTATACACATTTATATTTTTAAGGCGAGCCTTAGCGTCAAGTTTCTAGGCGCTTCCATTTGTGCGGGGCGCATAGTATAGGCTTCATTCAGCGCATTTTTCAGGATGAGCCAAGCTTCAAGCTTAGGATGTAATTCAATACCTGCCCGAAAATCAAGAACATGAAAACCCTTATTGTTCAGGTTTCTAAAATTCAATACCCCTGGAATCAAATTAAAGATTCCATCAATGGCTTCCATATGACTATTAAACTGATATGAGGCGCCCAATGTGAACCAATTCGATAACGGGATTTCAATATCTGCTTTTATGGAATGCCGGAAGCGGTACTTCAACACGTTATAATCCACACTTGATGTTGCCATTTCACGCTCTCCAAAATCTTTGTACCTCGGCTGTATAAATGTATAACCAGCCATCATAGATAAGGGCTTGTTAAACAATAATCCTTCTCCTGACCAAGACACCTCTACACCTCGGATAACTGTATTTCCGATATTTTGACTTTGAAACTTGGGTAGAATAACCATAGTAAATTCCATCATATCCTGGTACTCGCTCCAAAAACCGGCGATGTCTATAAAACCATTCCAGGAACCCATTCTTATCCCTTGTTTAAGACCAATTTCTGCGCTCCAGCCGGTTTCAGATCCAAGTTGAAGGTTTGGGATTACCTGAAAACCACCAAATACTGTTCGAATATATTTTTCAGCAATAGTTGGGAAACGATATCCCTGCCCCCATGATGCCCTCAAAAAGGTAAACGGACTCAACCGTGCATTCATTCCCAGTCTGAATATGGGTTTTGTCTCTTTGTTGATTTCCTGTGGCACAAAATCGCCTGCAATACTATCAGGCGCAGCAATTGCATTGTGTTCAAGTCGGACACCACCTGTAAGCATGAGCCAGTTAAAGGCTTTTTTTTCAAGCTGAATATAAGCAGCCATATTTTGAGATCTGAATGTCGTATCGCTGTACAACTCGGCATTGACAGTGCTATATGTAGTCAAGCCTCCGGCCGTTATCACAAGATCCCAAGCTGAAATATTCCTCTGAAATTGGTATTCACCATAATAAAGCGAGGAATTATTTGATTGATTGAGGTTGTTATCGTTATTGATGCTGTAAATCCGACCCAGTAATTTATGTAGGCTTCCTGCCTTGTCATAATAAGTCAGATAAGGATCTATAAAAAAGCGTACTTTTTTGCTTTGAGCATTGTTATTGACTCCGCCACCGGTGTATGCACCATCTGTATCATTTCCCCATAAAAAGAAGGATTGACTTCGTCCAGTGTTAAAATTGCCGTTGACGCCAACCGCAAAACGATCTGTTAGACGGTATCGAAGTCCCAATGTCATACGACCTTGTTCATCGTAGGCGTCGCGGACAAAAGAATGTGTATTTACATAGAATAGGCTACTGGTCAGGTCCAATTTCCCAAATTTTTGGCGATGGGCCATATTGACACCGTAGGTCGATGGACTACTGGACCACCATTTCGATGATTTATCTTTTGGCGCCATAAAGGCCGTATAGAAACTGGCCACTTTAGTGATTGGTGTTGATTTCGCAAATGCCGTTCGGACATTAACAATGCCATTCAATGCAGCCGAGCCATACAATGCGGAGGCCGCACCCTTTAGCACTTCTACCTGTTCCAGATTTTCAATGGGAAGATCTCCCCAATTCGGATATCCGGCATCAGACTGCAACGCTGGAATATCATCAACTAAGAGCATTACCCGGGAACCAGCACCGTAGGAAAACCCGGAGCCGCCCCGAATATTTGCCTGACCGTCTATCATGTTTACACCCGGAATCCTGTCCAGTGCTTCATCAATGCTAATGGCATTAACATGCTCAACGAAACGCGGCTTAATAATGTCCAAACTGACGGTCGTTTCGCCCAGGGAACGTTCATATCGTCCGCTGGTAACGGTGGCTGTTTCCAGCAACAAAGCTGATGGGATAAGCTCGAGCAGGAGTGGAGAATAGGTGCTTTCTTCAACAGTTATATCGAGTGATAGATGTTCATAACCTACGTATGACACACGCACAACATAGACACCGGGCCTTAGGTCAAATGAATATGCACCATTATAATTTGAGACGGATGCCTGACCACCAGCTTGAATAGTGGCACCTGTCAATAGTTCACTTGTGGACTTATCGATCACGTTGCCGGAGATACCAGATGTACCTTGTGCGATTAGATCTGCTGTCAGACACGTTAGAAGTAGTAAAAGGAGTTCGAAAATTCTCATTTGAAAGCTGGTTAACTTGCCCAATATAGGACATTCTGATTTCTCGGTTATTTGGTACGTTTTGGGTAAGTAAAAACTCCTGCTTATCTTACGACAAAATTCAATATATGCGAACACAATTACTTTTTCTCGCTCTCTTCATGATTAGTTTATCCGCCAGGTCCACGGCACAATCCTGTGTTCCTGATCCCCAATTTGCTGATTCTACTGGTTTTGTATTTCCCGCACCATACCATCCGGTAAATAGCCCAGAAGGTGGTATTGATCAACCGGCTTGCATTGACCAGTATTATGAGTTTGTCTGGACGATCCAGGTGCCTGAGGATGTTACAATTTTTGGATTTTCAGTCCAACTTGAGTACCTAAAACTGGATACCATGGGTGCCGTTACCAACTTGCCGGTTGGAATTAATTATGTATGTAATCCTCCGAATTGTCAGTTTAATGTCAATGAGCCCGGGTGTGTTTTGCTTTATGGGACTCCTACCTCAGGAAACACGCCAGGTGTATACGACCTTGGATTTACGGGTGCGTTAAAAACAGTAGCTGCAGGTGTTCTTCCTGTCATGTTCCCCGATCCTAATCTTTATCCCGGGAATTACTATCTAGATCTTTTACCAGCTAATGATCCGGGATGTCTGTCAGGAACAGGAAATGTGGCTAGGGGAATCAATCATCAACGTGTTATGCCGAATCCTGTCTTGGACTGGAGCACACTTGAAATTACAAGTACATTGCCTCTTTCAGGTCTAATAGAAATTATTGATTTGACAGGACGATCATGCAAGAGCTGGCAGGTTGATATTGAACCCGGGTCTAATACCTTCACCATGGATTTGTCTGATCTATCCCCGGGATTCTGGATGTACCGAATCGGAACATTGGAAGGACAAGTGATCAGTGGCTCCTTGATCAAGGTCTCAAGGTAAGCTCAGCGTTCCTAGTCGTTTTTTCTTGTTTAATGGAATCTGGATGCCTATTCCCGGGATAGGTCCAGAGGGAGAATTAATACGAGCAGGCGTCCATCTAAATGAGAGATTGTCAGTGACATCGAAGTCCTGCAAATGGGCGTCTACATAAGCTTCAGCGATTTGGACAACATAAACAAGTGTGAGGAAAATGTAGGCTTCCTCCATACTCTTGCGTGTTTCGTCCCGTGCATTTTTTAAAACATAGGATGGCAAATTAAGAATGGAGAACTCATGTGGTTCTCCTTTCAATTCGCTAGTGTAAGCCGATTTATAGCTCCGGTATTGCTTCTGGTTTTCTATCGTTAAATAGGTTAAACCTCCTATTGCCGCAAAGACGATAGGAACTTTCCAATACCTTCGGTTATATATTTGCCCCCCACCAGGAATAATTGCAAATAGAGCAGCCATTTTGGGGGAGGGTAAAAATCGTTTTTTTATTGCAATTGCTTGAGTGGCAGTGTCAACAGCCTGAGCGATTCCAGGTGGGCCTTGGAATACAATCATGAAAGCCAATAATAGCATACTGGCCCTCAGTATTTTATAACTGGAGGACCTCAAGGAGGCGGTGCAAATCTTCTTCATCACTGTATGGGATAACAATTCGACCAGTTCCTGAATTTTTATGTTCTAATAGGACCTTAGCACTAAAATACTTTATCAACTGGGTTTCAATTTCTCTCAACCCAGGTGTTAGTTTGTGTTTGTCCTTATCGGTTGAAGTGGTTGATCTACCTTGATTTTGGTCTCTTAAATAGTTTTCCAATTGCCTGACTGACCATGTTTTATCTAATGTTTCCCGAAAAGCATGGCGTTGCAATAGCAAATCAGATACCCCCGCCAGTGCGCGGGCATGGCCCATACTTATCCTGGCTTGTCGAATAGCATCCTGTATATCCGGGGCAAGCCTTAGCAGCCGTGTGTAATTTGTAATTGTGCTTCGATCCTTACCAATACGACCCGAAAGTGCATCATGAGTTAGTGCACATTCATCCAGCAACCGCTGGTATGAAATGCCTATTTCAATGGCATTCAAATCACTTCGTTGGATGTTTTCTACCAGTGCCATCTCTAACATTTCCTGGTCACCGGCTGTCCGGACATATGCCGGTATTTGGGTTAGTCCTGCCAACTTTGATGCCCGATGTCGCCGCTCACCACTGATTAATTGATATTTGTCCTTTCCGATAACCCTTACAGTTACAGGCTGGATAATACCCAACGTACGAATAGAAGTGGCCAATTCTTCCAGGCTGGCATCGTCCCAGTCCTGCCTTGGTTGAAAAGGATTTGGCTCAATAAAAGCTATAGGTATTTCGGAGACTTCACTACTAAGCAGTTTCTGTGCATCCGCTCTTTCCTCGGGATTGACAGCTGATTCTGCAGTAGATAATAGCGCACGGATCCCTTTACCTATTTCCTTTTTTCTCGTTTTTTTATCAATCATATCCATATTACACTTTTGCCGAAGTGGCATTTTTAGCCCATGTATGATTATTGGTCAGAAATTCATTGGCCAAATTGATGAAATTTTGAGACCCAGCACAAGCAGCATCATAGAGAATCACAGGCTGGTGCATACTTGGCGCTTCTCCTATACGACTATTGCGATGGATGATCGTCTTAAAAATACGATCAGTAGCATGAGATTGGACTTCTTCAACAACAATATTTGCAAGTCGGAGTCTTCTGTCATACATGGAAAGAAGAATGCCTTCGATTTCCAGCCTTGGATTTAAGCCTGCTTTAACCAGGTTTATGGTGTTTTTAAGTTTGCTTAAGCCCTCAAATGCAAAAATTTCGCACTGCACCGGAATCAAAACACTATCTGCTGCAGCTAGGGCATTTATAGTAATCAAACCTAATGAAGGTAAGCAATCGATAATGATGAAATCATAATCATCACGAATCGCATTCAATAATTCACGCATTTTATACTCCCGGTTTTGAAGACCGGATAGCTCGATCTCAGCCCCGACAAGATCAATATGTGCGGGTAAGAGATCAAGAAAAGGGGTTTCTGTTGAGACGATTGCTTCTTTGGCGGGATGTTCATTAATCAGACAGTCGTAAAGATGGACATCATCATCTGAAAGGACGATGCCTACTCCCGATGTAGCATTGGCCTGTGGATCAGCATCTACCAAAAGAATTCGATGCTCTAAAACAGCCAGGCTGGCAGCTAAATTAATGGCTGTTGTAGTCTTTCCGACTCCACCTTTTTGATTGGCTATGGCTACAATCTTTCCCATAAAGTATACATTAAAAGGATAGTGTTTCGCCTATCTTAGGCAGAAACAGTTGTTTTCCGGATGATGAAAAGGCATTTGACGCCTTTTGATGATCAATCATTATATAGCCAAAAGTATCGTAATGGCATCCAATAATTGTGTTACACTGAATAAAATTGGCAGCAAGTACTGCATCTGAAATGCCCATGGTGAAGTTGTCTCCTATAGGTAAAACTGCAAAATCAAGTGGAGG
>JBBQMA010000140.1:0-6676 GCA_038328415.1 Chitinophagales bacterium
AAAAAGCAAGTCATCCACTATAGCGATAGGCTCACGGCGCAAGTACCCATCATCATCAATGCTGCCAATGATTTGGTTGGCAATAGCCATCATTCGGTCATCATTGATATTGAACAACCCCAATTGTTCCATCAGGTAGTCATTCAGAGAGTTCTGTACCGCTATAGGAATCTGTTTTTGTTCCTCAGGCTGCCCTTCCTCAGTACGATATTTATAGCTAGCCGGATCGTCGTCGATATAGTCGTTCAGATAATCCTCCATTTCAAAGGTTTCTGGTCCTTCTTCAATGGGTTCATTGTCTATCTCGTAATCATCATCGCCGGATGCGATATCGTCATCCTCCATGATATCGTCCTCCTTATCATTTTCGTAGAGATCATCGTTCTCGCTGGTTTCTTCCAGTGCCGGGTTGGATTCAATCTCCTCCTGGATACGCTGGTCGAGAATAGCCGTGGGGATTTGCAGTAGCTTCATAAGCTGTATTTGCTGTGGGGACAGCTTCTGCAACATCTTTTGACTAAGGCTTTGCTTCAACATGGGAACAGTCTTGTAAAGGTCTTTCGAAGGATAACGATTTTAGTGGGTGCTTTTGTTCCGAACATAAAATTATAATTTTTCATATATAACTCCCTGTAAGGAATAAAGCAGACAGGATATTGATACGATAGGCAGGGTAGAAGGTTTCAGCTTTTCTCAGAATACCGGTGCACACTGATCGTAGACTAAGGAAGTAGAGGGCAAAATTGTAGAACGTAGAATGTAGAAAGTTGTGCCCATCCACACCGGGTTGTTGAATGTGCTGAAGCTACCATTGGAAGCAGCGAAAAAATGGGAAAAGCCCAAAAAATATTATCCTAATGATTAATAATCAGTTATATATATTTGAATCCAAAAAGATCACAGCAGCGTCATGTTTTACTCTCATGATCGATGACGGATGGCCGAGGATGGAAGCGTTGATCGTTGTTCGGTGATCATTGTACGTTTGACCAGGGTACTACAAACCCTAAACTTTATAACATTTCAACGCTTCAACGCATAACTTCCCAACGCATAACTTCCCTACTCATAACTTCCCAACGCATAACTTCCCTACTCATAACCTACCTGGCTTCGCGGCGGTAGGCAAGCCTCATAACCTCATAACTTTACCTAAAGCTGCCCCGCTGTCGCATTGTTTCATAAAGTAAAATGCCGGCGGCAACAGAGACATTATAGGAATCAACACGGCGGGATTGCGGGATGCGAATACGGATATCCAGTAGTTTGTTTAGCTTGTCGCTGATTCCGTCATGTTCGCTGCCCATGATGAGGCAGATGGGATCACGTAAGTCTGCATCAGCCGGCAATACACTTCCAGACAATGCTGCCCCGGCTAGTTTGATGCCGGAATCTTTCAGATATCGTGCTGCTGACCACAACGGTTCTTCTCTGCAGACAGGCAAATGAAGCAATGCCCCCGCTGATGCCTTCACGGCATCCTCATTAAAGCGCGCCACATCCCGCATACCGACGATAAGGGCGTGCGCACCGCCAGCGAGCGCCGACCGGGCAATGGCACCGGCATTCCGAACATCTGTAATGCCATCCAAAAGAACGAGCAACGGCGTTTCTCCCATCTCAAAGATCGGCGGGACGATATCCTCCAAACGGGAAAACTCGATAGCCGACCGCCAGGCGATGACACCCTGGTGATTGCCATTCCATACCCGGTTCAGTGCAGCCGAAGGCACTACCTTTAAAGGAATACGCCGCAACTTGCATGTCTCGCGGATCATGCTTTCTGCCAGCCCTTTTGCCCCATCGGCCAACCAAACGGCATCAACCGGAATACCGGACTCCAGCGCTTCCTGGACAGGGTGTCGACCTCCGATAAAATCTTTGACCTTTGGCTGCATATTTGCTCGATATTGGATAATGGACGTCAAATAACGACATTTTTACGCCTTTTCGAACTAAAATTAATCTTAAAGTATTAACTTTGGAAACTCAAATGGCTATTCTGCCGATGCATCCTTTTGTCATTCACTTTACTTCTAACCAACAATACGAATGAAACTGTTCAGTACTCTGTTTTTAATCCTGTTTGTACCAATGTTTCTGTTGGCCCAAATGCAAACATCTCTTGACGTAGCCATGCGCTATTTGGAAGGTCAAACCAAAGCCTGGGGCATCACTCAGGCAGATATTAGCGACCTGGCCATCAGCGACGGGTCTACCAGCGAAAAAACGAAAGCCACGTATTTGTACCTGATCCAGCGCCATAAGGGTGTGGAAGTGTACAATGCCATGACAAACCTGACTATTCATAATGGGAACGTAGTGTCTGCTGGCAATCGACTCATCCCCCGCCTTGCTGAAAAAGTCAATGCTACCAAGCCCGTTTTAACAGCCAGTCAGGCGCTGCAAAGTGCCCTTGATCATCTCGGGATTCAGTCAAACGGTGACTTAAAGGTCATCAAACGCATTTCTCCACAGGAAATGACCTTTGATAAAGGGCAGTTTTCGCGCGCCGAAGTTCCGGTCAAATTGCGTTATCAGCCTATGGCTGACGGCAGTGTACGCCTAGCTTGGGATATGGCCATAGATGCCGTGCATGGGGGCGATTACTGGAGCCTGCGGATTGATGCACTTAATGGTTCCGTGATTGACCAGGTTTCCTGGACCATCAAATGTTCCTTTGAAACCGGCCACGCAGATAACTGCGCCCATCATGCGGCTATCGAACACCGGGCTATGAAGTCAGTCAGTGAAGCCCGAAAGGAAGCGTTAACTTCAATGACCGTTGCCGGCACCTACAACGTCTTTCCTTTTCCGGTAGAGAGTCCTGCACACGGCACTCGCGATCTGGTCATCGAGCCTGCAGATCCTGTTGCTTCACCGTTTGGCTGGCATGATACCGATGGCGTTCTGGGTCCCGAATTCACCACAACCAGAGGAAATAACGTACGTGCTTTTGAAGCCCGTAACGGTAATTTTTCATCCAACAATAATGAACCAAATGGAGGTGCTAATCTGGTATTTGATTTTCCTTTAGATCCAAAATCAGAACCTGATGCCTTCACAGCCGCTGCGACTGTAAATCTCTTTTATGCTATAAACCGCCTCCATGATATAGCCTATCATTATGGTTTTACAGAAGAGGCCGGCAATTTCCAAACAAAAAACTATTCTAATTTTGGCGTAGGTAATGACCACGTTAATGGCTTGGCTCAGTTTGGGGCAGTCGGTTTGACAAATGTCAATAATGCCGATTTTTCAACACCTCCGGATGGTGCTAATGGCCGGATGCGGATGTTCCTTTGGGACAGATCCTCATCAGGGGCACTCAAATACTTAAAGGTAACGGCTCCCGATTCGCTTGTTGGTGAATTTTCCACAGCTACGGCCAATTTCGGACCACCCATCACTTCATCAAATCCGATTGTCGGTGAGGTTGTCATTGTACAGGATAATACCAATAAACCAACTCTGGGTTGTCAGATTCCTTCCAATAATCTTACTGGTAAAATAGCTCTTATTGACAGGGGTGATTGTGAGTTTGGACGAAAGGTCGTCAATGCCCAGGGCAAGGGAGCAATTGCTGTGATCATTTGCAATATTCCCGGCGGATCGGAAGTAACCACTATGGGTGCCGGCGCAGTTGGCAATCAGGCGAATATCCCTTCTGTGCTCATTTCCCTTTCGGATTGCAATAAAATCCGTATTGCTGCAGGAAACGGGTTGACCGCTTCCATTCAGGCACCAGCTAATCCGGAACCTCCCGAACTCATAGACGGGACCCTCGACAATGGGATTATCGCCCATGAATTTGCACATGGTATTTCTACCCGTTTGACAGGTGGCCCAAGTCAATCCGGTTGCCTCTTTGGAGAAGAACAAATGGGCGAAGGATGGTCTGACTTTTTTACACTCATCTCCACTGCTGACCCTAATGATTTACCCAATCAACGAAGAGGAATAGGCACGTTCGTCAGCAGAGTACCTAATGATGGTAAAGGGATCAGGTCTTATCCGTACTCAACAGATTTTGCTATTAATCCGTCTACGTATATCGATATTCGAAGTGAATCAGTTCCGCACGGAGTGGGCAGTGTGTGGTGTGCCATGTTATGGGATCTATATTGGGCCATGTCTGACAAATATGGCTATGATCCGGACTTTAGCAATACGTTGTCCGGCAATAACAAGGCAGTAAGGTTAGTCATGGAGGGCATGCGGCTCCAACCCTGTACGCCAGGTTTTGTTGATGGTCGTAATGCCATCCTTACCGCCGATCAGCTCCTGTATGGTGGTGCCAATCAATGTACTATCTGGGAAGTATTTGCCAGACGCGGACTGGGTCTTAGTGCCGATCAGGGTCTTTCAAGTAGCCGTTCTGATGGCCAGGAAAACTTCGATGTTCCTGATTGCCGACCCGAACTGAAGGTGCGTAAAAATGTGACACCGCTGATAGATGCAGGCGAAAACATTGAGGTTGAAATCGTTATTATCAACGATTTGCCCAACGATATTACCGGAGTAGTTCTGCGTGATCTTATACCCGCACCTGCTTCCCTTGTTGCGGGCTCTGCCGGATTGAACTTTACACAAAATGGCAATGAACTGACATTCGATATCGGCAATATGAGCAGCGGCCAAAAAATGACAGTTTCGTATTCCTTGGCAACGCCCAACGAATTTGATTCCAGATTGCTGTTTTATGATGGTTGTGATGCCATCAATGACGATGTTTGGTTGCTGGACTACGAATCAGGTGCTACAGAGCCACCCATTGTTTGGGAAATACAGGATCTTTTTGTAAACAATGGCGCTAATGCATGGGGGATTATTAATGCGGACACCACACTGAGGTCTCACTTGTTGATGATTAATCCAGTAACGCTGGATGCCACTCAACCTGTTTTGCGGTTTAGTCATTATTACAACACTGAATATCGCGCCGATGGGGGTTACCTTCAGGTGTCCATCGACTATGGCGACAATTGGATTACTATTCCTTCGACTACCTTATTCAGAGAAGGGTATGGTCCTGCCCCACTTCAATATGGCACGTTTGCTTTTGCGAGTTTGCTGGCCTTCTCCGGCAACAGCGGTGGCTTTGTTGATACGTATGCTGATCTCTCCGCTTACACCGGGCAGGATATCATGGTACGGTTCAATTTTGGCTGCGATGGCAACACGGCTGTCGATGGATGGTTTGTCGATGATTTCACAATTATGGACATGTACAATTACCTAGCGCCTGCATGTGCCACGTATGATCAGGGTGCTGAAGTATGTGGCGAGGCAACTGGCCGAGGCACAATAGTTGAACATAGCACGGCCATTTCCAGTATTAAAAATCCGACATTGGAAGGCATAAATGTCTACCCCAATCCAGCCAAAGAAAGTTTATACCTTACTATTGACCGGAATATTCCGGCTGATTATGAGGTCATACTTTTCAGCTTTGATGGCCGTCAACTTTGGTACAACAAGGTAAACCAGGTTGCTTATCAGACTATGCAGATTCCATTACCGGCTGCTGCAGCGGGTATGTATATACTAAAAGTCCAGTCTGCAGAGGGCGTCTTTGTGGACAAGATTGTGGTAAGGCCTTAACAGGATCCAGACCATGCAATTAAAAAAAGCCGGAGCATCTCATGTTCCGGCTTTTTTTGAATTGGGTTAAAATCAATGACCGGGTCGACAATCTGTACACCCTCCATAGGCTATAAAAAAGGGGTTGTGGCGGTCGGGTTTATTATACCACAATGGTCTTGCCGTTTCTGCTTCGACCAAAACACCGCCTGCTTCTTCCAGAATAATCTGTGCAGCAGCAGTATCCCATTCCATGGTAGGGGCAAACCTGGGATAGATATCGGCATCTCCCGCTGCAAGAAGTACGATTTTTAATGAAGAGCCCATCGCCCGGATGACGGGCTCTTTATGGCTGGCAATAAATGCTTCCGTTTCTGCATCGCGGTGGGAACGGGATGCGACAATGCGCAACCCGGCATCTTGTCGGGAAAAGTCCTTTACACGGAGTTGCCTTGCTCCTTCCTGCTGCAAGCGCCAGGAACCAATTCCTTTGCCGGCCCAAAAAAGCTCTTTGCGCACGGGTGCGACTACTACACCAGCAATCACCTTTGTACCCTGAAGTAGGGCGATATTGACGGTAAACTCACCGTTTTTACGAAGGAATTCCTTCGTACCATCCAGTGGATCCACCAGCCAAGACAAAGGCCAATCCTGCCGAAAGGCATAGGCGGGATCATTTGTTTCTTCCGAAATTAGCGGTATGTCCGGGAAGGCCGCAGTCAGATGCGCAGCTATGATTTTATCCGCAGCAAGATCTGCTTCGGTGAGTGGGCTGGCATCTTCTTTGTATTGGGTGTCGGCGGGATCAAATCGCTCATAAATACCCAGTATGGCCTCGCCAGCCAACAAGGCCGCTTCGGTCGCAATGGCGCAATAGCGATGTAAATTTGCCGGTGAGGGCCCTGGACCAGATTCCATAGCCTAATCGCGTACCGGTTCGGATACTGTAAGTCGTGGCGCTGCAGCAAATATCTCCTCACTTGCTTCCGATCCAAATTGAGCAAAGTTGGTCGTAAACTGTCTGGCCAGATCTTGTGCTTTCAAATCATAGTCTTCCTTGTCGGCCCATGTGTTTTTTGGTGCAAGGACTTCT
>JBBQMA010000141.1:0-6653 GCA_038328415.1 Chitinophagales bacterium
TGCCATTGGTGCCATGTTATGGAAAGGGAGTCCTTTGAGGATGAGGACGTGGCACTCTTTATGAATCATAATTTTGTCTGTATTAAAGTGGATAGGGAGGAACGTCCTGACCTTGACCAATTATATATGGAGGCCGTGCAAATAATTAGTGGCGCGGGCGGGTGGCCATTAAACTGTTTCCTTACGCCCGATGGTCGACCTTTTTATGGAGGCACCTACTTTCCGCCAAAGCCTGCATATAATAGACCGTCATGGACCCAGCTACTCCACCATATAGCTTCGTTATATAAGGATAAACGCCAGGTGGTAGAGGATCAGGCCGATCGTCTTCTTGAGACGATTCAATCCCAGCAAACAAAATATATAGGCAGGTCTCTTGAACCAGGTGATCAGGAAAGAGGACCAAACCGTGTAACGATCGACCAAATTTTTCACCGGATCATGGATGATCGTGACAGCGTCAACGGTGGTTTTGGTCCGGCACCTAAATTCCCGAGGACGATGTCGCTGGAATTTCTGCTGGCCTATTATCATTATACGAAGGATGCATCCGCGAAGGATCATGTCCGGTTTAGCCTTCATCGAATGGCACGAGGTGGTATTTATGACCATATCGGTGGCGGTTTTGCCCGATATGCCACCGACAATCGGTGGCTGGTACCGCACTTTGAAAAAATGCTCTATGACAATGCATTAATGGTCAATCTTATAAGCAAATGGCTGCGTATTGAAGAAGACCATGAATTGGAGCAAAGACTTCGGAACACTATAACCTTCATGGATCGTGAATTACGCCATCCGCTAGGAGCTTACTTCGCTGCCCTGGACGCCGACTCTGAAGGTGTGGAGGGCAAATATTATGTTTGGGATTTCGATGAATTCAAAGAGGTATGTGGTGTCCAATGGCATTTATGGGCAAAGTACCTGGATATTTCGGAGGGCGGAAACTGGGAGGGTACTAATATACCTAACCGGATTGAAGATGATGTAACTTTTGCTCAAAAGCAGGGGATTACCCTGGATTACCTTCACAAAGCATGGAAGGAGATACAACAGAATCTGCTGGATTCAAGAGCGAATCGGATCCGGCCTGGGCTGGACAATAAGGTGATTCTTGCCTGGAATGGTTTAGCCGTCCATGGTTTATTAGCAGCTTGGCGGACTTTTGGAGAACCTGCCTGGTTACTTCGGGCAGATGAAATTTTGCACTTCATCAGGAATTACATGTCCAATCCGGAAGGTGGACTGTTTCGGATTTATGCCAAAGAGACCGCCTATCAGGATGCATTTTTAGAAGACTACGCCTTTTATATCCGGTCGCTGCTGGAGCGGATTCAGATTAATTTTGAGCCTACCGCATTGAAGGAAATCCAGGAGTTAATGGAATGGGTTATTGATCAATTTTATGATCAGAGTCAGGGTGCCTTTCGCACAACACGATCACAGGAGCTGGTTAGTCCACTTTTTGATCTGTACGATGGCGCATTGCCTTCAGGAAATGCGGTAATGATTGAGAATGCCTATATATTGTCGGCATTGACAGGACAGTCTACCTATCAAGACATTGCAGAAAGGCTTCTTTTTCAAATGGCCGATAAAGTGGAAAGGCATCCAGGATCTTTTGCACATTATGCCCTGTTGATGACCGAAGGCGTATTTGGTCGTAAAGAAGTCGTTATCGCTGGAAGTAGTTACCAACACGAGCTTGAACAATTACTCAAGCGATATCTGCCGGGCACGGTTTGTATCGGTTCAGATAAGGAAGAAGGGACTGATCTGTTGAAGGGCAGGGTAATTCCCGAAAAAACCTACCTTTATCTTTGCAAGGGGCAAGCCTGTCAAATGCCTGTAGAGGATTTGGCCTCCTTAATCGAACTGTTATGAAAGGAAGACAACTGATTTGTGTTACATTCTTTTTAGCAGGTGTTTTGTGCATGCAGCCTTTTTTCGCTATTGGCCAACAACTCCCCCAATATATATTATCAGCGTTCAGCCAGATAGAAATAAACCCTGCCATCGCGGGGACAGATGGTACACTTACGTTCACAGCTGCTACCCGGAGGCAATGGAATGCCCTGCCGGGTAGTCCATCGGGATACCATGGTAGTGTCCAACTTCCATTGCCTTTTATATCTTCAGGAGTTGGTCTATCCTTCATGCAGGATCAGATTGGCATTCAAAAACACCTTGAGGTGACGGCGATATACAGCTATCATCTTGATTTGAGTAAAACCTGGACATTAAGTGCAGGTCTTGCCGGAGGAATTTTTCAATCGAGCCTAGATGGTGGTAAGATTCGTACACCCGGAGGACAGTATCCGATTGATGGGAGTTTAGATCATCAGGATAATCTGTTGTCGATAGGGGAGGCAAACGCACTCAGCCCAGTTGTACATGCCGGTTTAGTACTAAAAAATCTTTCATGGGAAGGAGGTGTCGCCTTTAAATATCTCCAGGGAGGCCAATTGGTTTACAGGGGCACTGATAGAGACGCGGGTATAACAATTCAGCCACATCTATTGGCCCATTTAAGTTATAAAGGGTATACAGGGGATCTTGAGTGGCGTCCTGTTGTAGCAATGCGTACCGAATTGAAGGAAATGCAGATAGATGCCCAGTGCTTTTTTACTTGGAAAGACAAGTTCATCCTCGGGGGAGGTTATAGGGGTTGGGGGCAAAACAGTACAGATGCGTTTATTATCCATGCCGGGGCAAGAGTTTCGGACCGATTTTTGTTAATTTATGCTTACGAAGGCGGCGTTTCGCGATTTCGTACAGCACATCAGGGCAGTTTTGAGTTAATGTTGCGATACGATTTGGTAGTTAACACAGGAAGTGGTAACTTGCCGGGTCGAATTTTTAATCCTAGGTTTCTTTAAAGAAAGAATCTATATAAGTCGTAAAACTTTAACATTTGACGGCAATACTACATACAGACATTGGTCGTTATAAATCTTAACAAAAAAAAATGACCAACTGCTGAACTTTTTTGGATTTGTAATTAAAACGACTATATTTACGGTCGATTTTAAGTAAGGATTTTAGCAACCAACTATTCTATCAGGTAAATACGGGTGAAGGACATGAAAAAACTTCTTAAGGTTTTCGTTGCCTTGGGCATATTATTTTACATAAGTGCCTGTGGTTCAAAAGAAAGTGGTCAATTGGTCGGAGTTCTTGACCGACCGTCTTGGCAAGGTATCAATCCTTACGGGATGGTATATGTACCTTCTGGTACGCTACACATCGGGTCTGGAGATGCCGATATCAGTAAAACCTTCGTCCAACGATCCAAGTCCATTTCGATTATGGGCTTTTACATGGACGATACGGAGATTACCAACAATGAATATCGTCAATTTGTGTACTGGGTAAAGGATTCCATTGCCCATACCAATATGGATCATTTCATCGAAAATGAAGACGGTACCCAACAAATTGACTGGGAAATGGAGTTGGACTGGGAAGATGAGACGCTTGCGGATCTCTATTACCAGGGCAATGACAAATTTGCCGGTAAAAAAGAATTGAATGTTGGTAAACTTGTCTACCATTATGAATGGATCGATTGGCCATCTGCAGCAGTAGATCGCGGCCAGTCTGCCCGTACTACGTTCATCAAAAAGGACAAGGTTAAAATTTATCCGGATACAATGGTTTGGATCCGTGATTATGCTTATTCATATAATGAGCCATACACAAGGAATTATTTCTGGCATCCTGCTTTCGATGACTATCCCGTTGTAGGTGTTAACTGGAAGATGGCAAATGCCTTTTGTTTCTGGCGCACTCAATTGTGGAATACCTATCGCGCCGCTGAAAAAGGCGAAGTGAATACTGAAGAATTCCGACTTCCAACAGAAGCTGAATGGGAATATGCTGCCCGTGGGGGTAAAGATATTGCACCATTTCCTTGGGGTGGTATGTATTTGAGAAATGCAAAAGGATGTTTGCTTGCCAACTTCAAACCAGGTCGTGGCAACTATCCTGAAGATGGTGGACTCTACACTGTCAAAGCTGATGCTTACTTCCCTAACGAATATGGTCTTTATAATATGGCAGGAAACGTTTCTGAATGGACGGTAACTGCATTTGATGAAAACGCCAATTCATTTGTGCACGACCTCAATCCAGATCTGCGGTATGATGCAAAGGACGATGATCCTGAAGCGTTCAAACGCAAAAGTGTACGGGGTGGTTCCTGGAAAGACGTTGGTTTTTTCCTGCAGACAAGTACCAGGAACTGGGAGTTTCAGGACACTACGAAATCTTATCTTGGCTTCCGTTGTGCTTTAACGTTCCTCGGACGTTCCATTAACGATTTTTAACCGTAGGTGCTACCCCGGTTCGAACAACTGCTTTCAGACTCTTAGTAAGGTGAAATTCATCGTAAAATGAGCGGATCATTTTGCCCCTATTAGGTAGTTATTAACCTGCAACTATTAAACTCAATCAATTAGCTTAACCAAATTAAATGCTTTAACAATGGGCTTGCAAAGTTTTATTAAATCATCTGGTTTTAAGTACGCCAAAAACCTCCTTATCGGAATAGGAGCTGCGGTTGTACTTCTTGGTGCTCTTTTCAAACTGGAAAGTTGGGAAGGTGCCAGTGAAATGCTTATTATCGGTCTTAGCGTTGAGGCGCTTATCTTCTTTTTCCTCGGCGTTTTAGGTCCGGAAAAGGACTACTATTGGGAAAAACTTTATCCGGGACTGGACCAGTACGGCAGCAAGATTGCTCCGCTTACTGCCGGTGAAGTAGGTGATCAGCCTAAAGGGCTGAATGGTGAAGTAGTGGAACGTCAGCTTGGGAGTATGGTAGGAGAACTCCAGTCTATGTCAAAAAGCCTGGGTGCACTGAAGGCTCTGCAGGAGGTAGACTTTACTGGTACCAAAGACCAGTTGAACACCATGAACAATTTTTATAAGTCCATGAATGAGGCTATGTCGAATATGACAAATTCGGTGGAAGATACGAAGGCATTCAAGGAGCAACTTATCGCACTGAACAGTAACTTGGGTTCTCTGAACAACGTGTACGGTAATATTCTTGGCGCAATGTCCAACATCGGCCGTTAAGCCGAACGGGAAACTGATGGTTTAACCAACGACAAAACTAAATTTATGTCCATTCCAAAGGAACCGCGGCAGTTGATGATCAACTTGATGTATCTGGTGCTTACAGCATTGCTGGCACTGAACATCTCCGCGGAAGTTATGAACGCTTTTTTTACGCTGGATAAAGGTATCCAAAATAGTAACGTAATCGTTGACAGCTCAAATTCAAAAATTCTTGCAAGTATTGCTAAGCAAGCGGATGCTTACAAGAATCCACAGAATGATGCTTTCAATGCGGCAGCCCTGAAATCAGATTCTCTGACCACGGATTTTGTACGCTATATTGAGGACCTGCGCAAAAGACTCTTTGAAGCTGCCGGTGGTCCGAGTCCTAAAAACCCTCTACAACCCAAACGCATCAAAGATAAAGATGTCACTACCAGGCTCTTTGTCCATAAGCCACCACAAGGGGAGAATCGTGGCCCAGATTTGCAAAACAAGATTATTGAAGTGCGTAAAGGTTATATGGAGATTGCCGGGAATGACCCTCAATTGCCATCTTTGCCTCTTCAGATAAGTGAAGACTGGAAAAAATCGGACAAAAAGAGTTGGTCTGATTTTACATTCGTGCAAATGCCAGTGGCTGCTGTATTCCCTGTTCTTCGCAAAATCGAAAATGATGCCCGCGCCTCCAATGCGGCTGTTCTTAACTATTTGTTTGAGAAGATCAGTGGTGAGGATATCAAGTTTGATGCTTTTGAACCTGTAGTTTCGGCTTCAAAGGGGTATATTATTAAAGGCGAAAAGTATTCTGCTGAAGTTTTCCTCAGTGCATTCAGTACCAAAGCTGGTGATAATACGCGAGTCCTTGTCAATGGATCTAGCCTTCCTGTAAAAGATGGTAAGGCTTCATACGAAACAGGAACTTCTCAAATCGGTACTAAAAAGTACAACGTAGAGATTCAGGTTATCAACCCGCTGACACAGGAGGTCAAATCGTATAAAAAGGAATTTGAATACGAAGTTGGTGAACGGAGTATTACGGTTTCTGCCGATAAGATGAACGTATTCTATATAGGAGTAGAAAATCCTGTATCTGTTTCTGCTGCTGGTGTGTCTTCAAACGATATGCAGGTAAACATAAGCGGTGGAGGTGGTAAGATCCGCAAAGTAGGGTCTGCTAACTATATCGTTGAGGTAACCACGCCTACTCTTGAGTGTTTTGTTTCTGTTTCCGCAAATTCTATCGGACTTTCGGATAAAAAACTCTTCCGCGTTAAACGTATTCCTGACCCGGTTGCTCGTCTTGGAAAAGAGAGCTCTGGCTCTATGGGTAATGGTGAGTTTAAGGCACAGGCTGGTGTAGGTGCCTTTTTGGACAACTTTGACTTTGATGCCAGATGTGCAATTCAGAGTTTCACTATTACCAAGGTTCCACCCCGTCAGGATGCAATCGTTAAAAACAATGAAGGTCCTCGTTATAGTGGAGATGTTACAAATTTGGTCAATTCGGCTAAACCTGGTGACACTTACTATTTTGACGAAGTAAAAGCTCGTTGCCCTGGTGATGTTGTTGGTCGTAAGATCAACTCCAT
>JBBQMA010000142.1:0-6593 GCA_038328415.1 Chitinophagales bacterium
AAGGCAAATATACCAGCTCCTCCGTAATTCGGCTCAAAGAAATACGGTTCCCTGTTAACAAATTAGCTTTTAGCTCCTGACTTGGACCATGAATCCTTCAATGTGACCGTCCTGTTAAAGACTACTTTTTCCGGAGTGCTATCCAGATCCACATTAAAATAACCCAATCTGGTAAACTGAAATCTTTCGCCAAGGGCTACATCAACCAGCGAGGGCTCAACAAATGCATTTCCGATGACCTGCAAAGAATCAGGGTTTATCACGGTTAAAAAATCCTCTTCAGCGGAAGGGTCTTCTACTGAAAATAGACGGTCATATAACCTGACTTCTGCTGTTTTTGCATGGGGTGCACTTAGCCAATGAATCACCCCTTTGGGCTTCAATCCACTTGTATCCTGACCACTTCGGCTATCCGGAAAATAGGTGCAAAGCAGTTCTTTGATTCCTCCTTGTTCATCTTTTACCAATTCATTACATTGAATGATAAATCCAGACTTTAGCCGCACCATAGCCCCCAATGCCAATCTAAAATATTTAGGAGGAGGCGATTCCATGAAGTCTTCTTTTTCGATAAAAAGCTCCCTCGAAAACGGAATTTTTCGTTGTCCGCCTTCAGGATCTTCCGGATTATTTTCTGATTCCATCCACTCCACCTGACCCTCCGGATAGTTTGTGATGATAATCTTCAACGGATCGAGTACGGCAAACCGGCGAAGGGCACATTTATTCAAATCTTCTCGAATACAAAACTCGAGGAGGGACATTTCTATGAGATTCTCCCTTTTACTGACCCCGGTTCTAGTCGCAAAATCGACTAGCGCTTCTGGCGTAACCCCTCTGCGACGTAACCCCGAAATGGTTGGCATACGCGGATCGTCCCAGCCCCTTACATGATTTTCTTTTACCAATTGGAGCAATTTGCGCTTGCTCATTACAGTGTAGTTCACATTAAACCTTGAAAACTCAAACTGTCTGGATGGGAAAATACCCAATTGCTCGATAAACCATTCATAAAGAGGTCGGTGGGGTGCAAATTCAAGCGTGCAAATAGAATGTGTTATCTGTTCAATACTGTCACTCTGTCCATGCGCCCAATCATACATGGGATAGATGAGCCATTTATTCCCTGTCCGATGATGATGTGCATGTTTGATTCGATAAAGGAGCGGATCCCTCAGATGCATATTCGGCGACGCCAAATCAATTTTTGCACGCAATACGCATGCACCTTCCTCAAAATCACCATTGCGCATTTTTTCAAATAACGCCAGGTTAGCTTCAGGTGGAGTGTCCCTATATCTGTTAGGTATACCCGGCTCCGTCGGACTCCCTTTTTGGATGGCCATCTCCTCTGCTGTTGAAAAATCAACATATGCCTTACCTTCCTTAATGAGTTGCACCGCCCAATCAAATAATTGGTCGAAATAGTCGGAGGAATACACTACCTGTGCAGGCTCAAATCCCAACCAGCGTATATCTTCGAGAATACTATCTACGTATTCCTGTTCTTCCTTCGATGGATTTGTATCATCAAATCGTAAGTTGGTCTTCCCTCCATACTTTTTAGCCAAAGCAAAGTTTAATGCTATGCTTTTTGCGTGCCCAATATGCAAATACCCATTCGGTTCAGGAGGAAACCGCGTGAGCACTCTTCCATCATGCTTTCCTGTAGCAATATCCTCCTCTATTATAGTTTCCAGGAAATTAAGAGGCTCTTTATCTGTCGAATGGGTCATTTGAAGATTTTGTAACACAAAAGTAGTCCCTATTGGATACCCACACATGAAAATCAAATGAAATAAGGTTTTTACTGGTAAATTCCTCCACCGGTCAAGAAAGACCGGACGTGTGTAAAAGGCATTACATTCTTTCGGGCATTTCAATACCCAGCAGTTCCATGGCATCTTTCAGCACTCTACCCGTTGCTGTTGCGATTGCCAGTCGCGATTGCCTTGCATCTTCTGATTCAGCCCGAAGAATTTGAAATTCATGGTAAAATTTGTGAAAAGCCTTTGCCAGTGTATATGCATAATTGGCGATATGCGAGGGATCATATTGATCCGCAGCTTGTACAATAGTTGCCTTGTATTCGCCCATCAGCACAAGGAGATCACGCTCTCCTTCGGCAAACGCATATGTATTGCCGGAAAAGTCAGGATCAGGATGTCCTGTTTTTTGAAGGATTGACTGAATGCGCACATATGCATTTTGAATATATGGTCCTGTGTGCCCTTGCATGTCAACCGATTCCTTAGGATCAAAGATCATCCGCTTGCGTGGATTAACCTTAATGATATGAAATTTCATCGCAGCCAGCCCTACCTTACGATATATCTCTTTTTGTTCCGGAATGGGAATATGATGTGATTCGCCACGTTCCAAGGCGGCATTTTCTGCTTCGGCAATGACCTCGTCCATCAAATCGTCTGCATCTACAACGGTGCCCTCCCTGGATTTCATACGACCGGTCGGTAGCTCAACCATTCCGTAAGAAAGATGAAACATGCCATCCGCGAAAGGTGCTTTCAACAATTTCATCACTGCAAAAAGTACCTGAAAATGATAGTTTTGCTCATCGGCAACAACGTAGACCATTCGCTTTGCGTGGAAATCCCGATAACGTTCTTCGGCCGTACCCAGATCCTGCGTTATATAAAGGGAAGTGCCATCACTGCGTCGCAGGATTTTATGGTCAAGTCCCTGAGATGTAAGATCAACCCAAACGGAACCATCAACCTTCTGGTAAAACACGCCTTCCTCCAAGCCATTGTCAATCAAGTCATTACCTAAAATATAGGTTTCCGATTCCCGATATACCCGATCAAAATTTACTCCAAGACGATCGTAGGTTTTGTCAAATCCACTATAAACCCACCCATTCATCAGATTCCAAACAGACCTGACTTCTGGTTCATCATTTTCCCAAGCAAGGAGCATCTCCCTAGCCTGTTTCCCCAAAAGACTGTATGAATTAAAATAGTCGTTTTTATAGGCTTTGAAAAATGAATCTTCCCCTTGGCTTTCATTGTCTTTCTCCAAAGTACGATTTGCCAATAAGGCTCTAGCTTCTTCCGAGGATTGCCACGTCTGATATTCTTCGCGAAAAGCCGTTTCAAAGGCGACATAATACTTCCCTACAAAATGATCACCCTTAATACCTGATGTTTCAGGCGTCTGCCCATTTCCAAATTTCAGCCAGGACAACATGCTTTTACAAATGGCAATACCCCTGTCATTGATAACCTGAACTTTTACAACTTCATACCCTACCCGTTTGAGGATTCGGGAAGAAGCCCAACCTAGAAGGATATTCCTGATATGGCCTAAATGCAAAGGTTTGTTTGTATTCGGAGACGAATATTCAATGAGCACCCGCTCATTTAATGGCGGAAAGGAAACCAAGTCCTTCCAGGCATAATGCTCTGTAAAGCGGTGCCACAAATCCGGATTCAGCGTAAGGTTCAGAAAACCTTTAATTACGTTGTAGCCAGAAATACTGTCCGAATTTGACAGTAACCACTCCCCTATCTCAGCTCCGGTAGGCTCTGGCCCTTTGCCTGTGTATTTAATCAAAGGAAAGATCAAAAGTGTATAATCGCCCACAAACTCCTTCCTGGTCGGCGTAAGCTGGAAGGACTCCAATGGCAATTCTTGCTGATAAAGTTGCGAAAATGCTCTTGCCAAATGTGGGCTAAGGAAATCTGAAGGATGCATATTCTTTGTAATCATTCAACGGTAAAAGTACGTGAATGAACTGGCATAATCAGACCCGGGAGGATTTTCGCTCCAATATAATAGAGCCTGGTATACATTTTCCAATATCCGTTTTACCCTGCCATTTTCCGGTCAATCGCTCTTTCTTTCCCTTTTTTGCAGGCACCAATTGATAGGTTTTTAGACAGTATGCCTGATCTTTCAAATCCTTCTTATTCAAGGTGTGGCCGTCCTGAAGTTGGATAAAAAAATTATTTAAAATGGTACCATTAACTTCCGTTTTAACATAGACATCCTTCCCGTACCAAACTTCTGCATATCCGGTTATTTGCCCGCCATCTTGAGATAGCAATAAAATCATCTTGTACTCGGGCACAAAGCCACCTTCATTTTGGGTAAGGACTCCCTCCCATCTTCCTGTCCACGTCGACTCAGCCTGAGCGAGCAAGGAAAATGTAGAAAAAAGAAGTACAAGTAACAAGAGGAAACGAAGGTTCATAATTAGAGTTATTCAAAAAAGCTAAAGATTGTTTTACCATAGTTCCGACTCTCCAACAATCGGGGATGTTTGTCAAAACGATGCGAAGGATCGTGTTCCATCACCAGCACACCTGAAGCTGCAAGTAAACCAGACTTTAAGACTAAATCCGGCAGATTATCGATCATTGGAAACTGGTAAGGTGGGCCAGCAAAAATATAATCATAAGGTTGTTGGGCGAGTCGGAGAAAACTTAAAACATCCATATTTCGCACGAGGAGGCTATCGCCTACCTGCCAGGCAGTAGCTGTCTCTGTGACAAAACGACAGCATGGTGAGTGTTTGTCCACATATGTTACATCCGTTGAGCCCCTCGAAATACACTCAAAGGTGTGATTACCAGCCCCTCCAAATAAATCCAGTACTCTGAGCCCATCGAATTCCAACCTATTCTGAAGGATATTATATAAGCCCTCCTTGGCAAAATCTGTGGTTGGCCTGGTGGGCCATTTATTCGCAGGGGGCTGGATCCGTCTGCCCTTTAATCGGCCACTGATGATACGCATGCGACAAAGCTACTCAAATCACCATATTGATGAGGTGGCTCAGACGTAAGACCTGGTAATTGAACAGGTGAAGCTGGTGCTAACGATAGATTTTTGATATATTGTTCGAGTAATTTATAGAGTTGGGAATCCTCTACGAATTGCCCGGAAAGCCATACAGGTATGTTAGGGGTGTCTATTTTAACTCTCTCAATAGCTTGTAGGATAAAGTACAAACAATCCAAAGGATCACGCACACTGAACGAGTTGAAAAACTGAAGGGTATGAATATCACCTCCGATGAGATATAATTGATTCGGAGTTACATGAACAACCAATCCATTTTGACTCGAGTCCTTGAAAACAAAGAAAGCATATGCAAACAGACCTTCCCATACAGAGTGCAAAATATAGTTGGGCTCTTCACCGTGTATGTCATTTTCAAGACTATACACCAAATAAGCTTTCCATTGTGGGACATAACTCTCCGCAGCCCGGCAATTGTTGTCCATACCTAGTTGAATCAAATAGGATTTCTGATATTCAGGATCATACAATTCTGCCGGAATAAGACTGAAATGCCGGGAGTCTATGGCATAAAAGGATGCCATAGAACTGTCTTTAGAAGAAGGTATCGCCCAAAAAGGGGGGAAATCCGAACTATAAAGAGTTGTCTTTACCTGTTCATCAGGGTGTAAGTCGATTAAAAAACCAGGATACTGCAGGCGGATTCGCATCGCTAGGTGGTCAGAATGCATCACTCCCAGTTGCCTGCAGTATTCGGTGCGAACAGATTCCCGAACTTAATAGATGTCTCCGGGTCATATTTATCATCATACTTGGAAAAGCGCTTATCAGCGAATTCACCCATAAAAACTTTCCGTTTAATGCCAACTTCAACGACATCAACTACCGTACTTTGATAGGTTAACGTATCCGCTTTAAGGTCAAATGCAACGTCTTCCGCATAAGGCACATACCGGAGTGAATCGACGTTCCAACCCATGCTTTTAAGAGAATCTTTCGCTGGCTTGTACAACGTATCTCTGCTTATTTTTTCTGTATTTGTAGGGTCATCAGGGTCGCCAAAGGCTTGAACAATCATAAAGCTTCCATTCTTTAACACAGTGGCCAATGTGTCGAAGTTAGGAGCATAATGTCCGACAATGTTACGATACATTTCCTGAGCCTGTCTTATCTGTTTCAGCTTTTCAATGACAGCCTCTTCGCGCTTAGACTTTTCAGCACTGAAAGCAATAGGCTCTCTAATGGAATTGATAAGCAAGTAAATTCCGGCAATAATGCCCAGCACAAGCAGGATATTAATGATCAGGCGCATAAATCTTGCAGTTTTTTGATGTGCAAGTATAGGCATTTTCCTGTTATCCCTAATTTAAGATTTATTTTTTACTCTTTTTGTCTGCGGCAATCATGTCATTGATTTAACCGAATGCCTCTACCTTTATCCCATGCCAATCGTATTATTAGCCATAGAGTCCTCCTGCGATGATACATCAGCAGCCGTAATCCGGGATGGAAAGGTGCTCAGCAATGTTACGAATAGCCAGAATATTCATTCCGTTTATGGCGGAGTGGTACCCGAACTTGCTTCAAGAGCACATCAGATTCACATTGTACCTGTAGTTTCAGCAGCTATAGCGATGGCCGGTGTTACAATGGACGACTTGTCAGGCATTGCATTCACGAGGGGGCCTGGCTTATTGGGTTCCTTGATGGTCGGCGTTTCCTTTGCCAAAGGTCTGGCTTTGAGCCTCAATCTACCTTTAATCGAGGTCCATCATTTACATGCCCATGTATTAGCTCAATTTGCATCCGAACCTCATCCCGAATTTCCA
>JBBQMA010000143.1:0-6567 GCA_038328415.1 Chitinophagales bacterium
AGATGACTGGTAATCGGTAAGCATTGCCCCATTCCATCCAAAAGCGCCTGGCCTGTCAGAAACCCATTCCGTGTTCCTATTTCCCCGTTGCGGAGGCGTTGTTTCACTTGAGGCATGGGTGGCTGTCAGTCCGTAATCGCTGTATAAATCCACAAAGGAGGGATAAATGTGCCGACCCTGTAAGTCCACGACAACTGCACCAGATGGAATGACCAGGTTTTTACCCAGACTGACTATCCGGCCCTCTTTAATGATCATTGTACCGGAGACATAGGATGTTGCAGTATCTGGATGAATGTGTGCATTTGTCAGGGCATACCATTCTGTTCTTGGATCAGGGATACCCTGTACGGGAAAAGTGGTTTGCGAATGGATTGGAACTGCAGCAAGCAGAAGAAATACAGTAGTACCAAACAGGGTTTTACACATAAAAATTGAATAAGGAGTGCCAAAGCTAAAGTAAAACCCTTCGAAAATTAAACCTAAACCGTAAATTGGCCTTTCAACAATATTCGGATTGCTGGTGTTATCCGAACATAATCACAAGACAGCGTGGCGGTTTATTCGATTAAAGATCTGGAAATGCTATCCGGCATCAAAGCCCATACGCTTCGTATATGGGAACAGCGCTACCATATCATACGCCCAAAGCGAACTCCTACAAACATCCGGTTTTATGAGGATGACGATCTGCGGCATCTGCTGAATATATCCCTGCTCAATAAAAATGGGATAAAGATTTCCAAAATCGCATCTATGAATGCTGAGGAAATCGTAGAGGCTGTATCCCGTCTGTCTGCCGGAACATTTGAAGATTCGGTGCAAATCGATGCACTGACCATCTCTATGATGGAATTGGACGAATCTAAATTTGAGACGATACTTAGTTCGAATATCAAGGCGTTGGGATTCGAACGCACCATGATGGAAGTCATTTATCCTTTTCTGGATAAATTGTCCTTGCTTTGGCTTACCGGCTCAATCCACCCTGTACAGGAAAGCTTTATTAGCAACCTGGTGCGTCAAAAGCTAATAGCGGCTATGGATGCCATTCCCTATGTCGCAGAATCACCCCATCGCTTTATACTCTACCTGCCAGAAGGGGAATCGCAGGAGCTCAGCCTGCTTTTTCTGCAATATCTGATTAAAAAAAGAGGGTTTCGAGTCCTATACCTAGGACAAAATACCTCGCTTTTTGATCTGGCAGAGGCGGTTAAGATATTCAAGGCCAATTATGTACTGACGATCATCTCGGAAACGTTTACCAAGCAATCCGTACATCAATATTTGGAAGACCTGCGTACGGTTTGCAAGGATAAAACCGTTCTTGCAACGGGCTATCAGGTTTTTGTGCAAGGTATTACCACAGGTCCCGGCATTCGGATTCTTAGTGATCTGGATGATATCCTTGGATATCTTGATGGACTCGAATCGATACATGCACAACAATAATGAAAGCACATCTGAACACATTTACCTGCCCCACTCATGAATAAATGGTCCCTTTTTGGATTGGTCGTTTTGGGAATGTTGAACATCCGCTGCAATAAGGACGAAGCCCAAACACTCTTCGACCTAGTCTATGTTTTACCCATCGAACTGCCCGCAGCTTTGAATACCGTCCAGACCCATTTTGTCGAATTTAATAAGCTTCCTACCGACTTCGAAAACCTGCTGGCTGAAAACAACCTGACCGAAGCCCAGATAAGCCGAATAGAACCCTATTCCGGGCTTCTGGAAGTGATCCTTGCCCCCCAACCACTTTCCTTTTTTCGAGAAATATTTGTAGAGTTTCTGGATGGCAGTAATCGGCTTGAATGTTTCTATACCCCTAATGTTCCATTGAATGCGGGTACTCAAATTACGCTCGTAGGCACAATAGCTGATTTCAAATCTATCCTCAAGGAGAGTGCGATGAACATCCGGGTCGGATTTAGGTTAAGAGAACCCACACCTTCTTCACTTTCCTATACCTTGCGCCTTACTTTTAAAGCAAAAGCATGAAAACCCGTTGGCGACGATTGATCATCATTCTGACCGCTGTAATATTTGTAGGAGGAATGATCGGATTCCAATTCCTAAGCAACCAAAAAGCCCCTCCTCCAAGAAATGCCTCAACCGGGCCTGTTTCGTTACAACTTGAAGCAGGATCGATCCATTTGAGTACACTTGCCGTGCCGGTACCGATCCAGGGCCGCATTGCAGCGTATGAAAAGATTGATTTGTTTGCCGAAGTAAATGGTCTGGCCTATGCAGGGGCCCATCCATTTAAGGAGGGCGTTCGGTTTCGCAAGGGCGAAACGCTGGTACAACTGGACGATCGCGAAGCACGACTTGCCCTGCAGGGACAGCGGGCGGCATTGTTGACCACATTGGCACAGAATCTCCCTGATCTGCGGATTGAATTTCCCGAACATTTTCCGGTATGGCAGGCGTACATAGACAAATTGGACCCAGAGAAGGTGATTCAGGATCTTCCCAAACCCATTTCTGACCGGGAAAAATACTTTCTGGCTTCGAGGAATATTCAAACCCAATATTATGTCATTCGCAGTGCGGAGGAACGGTTGTCCAAATACCGGATTGTAGCTCCTTTTGAGGGAGTCCTGACTACCGTGGACATTCAAACCGGAGCCTTGGTCAGACCTGGCCAGCGTATTGGCCAGTTTTTGCGGACAGGAACCTATGAGCTGAAGTCTACCGTTTCACTGGGCGATCTGCAGTTTGTGAAACCCGGTCAAACCGTCAAACTAACCAGTGAAGATACAGGGCAGGAATATACAGGTACCATCCGCAGGATCGGCGAACAAATTGAATCAGCCACCCAAATGTTACCTATTTATATTGAAATTTCCGGACCTAATTTGAAAGAAGGTATGTTTTTGAGTGGCGCGGTAAAAGGCACGATGGAACAAGGTGTTTTTGCATTACCTAAAGATTTATTGATCAACGGCCGCTCCATTTGGACGATACGGGATAGCAGTCTACTCAGAACGGATGTTGACCTTGTCCGAAGCGCACGCGACATCGCCTTGATCAAAGGTGTGCTTGAAGGCACCGTGTTTGTGCGCTATGTTATTCCCGGTATGTTTGAAGGCCAGAAAGTCACCTATACCATCGATTAAACCGGCTGTATGCATGCTCTGGTAAAGTTTTTTGTACGTTTCCCGATAGCTGGTGATTTACTCATGATCCTGCTTTTTGCTGCGGGCATTTTTGGATTGGTCAACATGCGGTCAACCTTCTTTCCTGAAGTTGAAAGTCGGATGATCACGATCCAAACGGTCCTTCCCGGTGCTTCACCTGAGGAAATTGAAGAGGGGATCATCCTGAAAATCGAGGAGAATATAAAAGGGGTCACCGGTGTGGATCGTGTTTCCTCGGTGAGCCAGGAGAACGCTGGGGTCATTACCGTTGAAGCACTGAAGGGATTTGACACAGAAAAAGTGCTCGATGACGTGCGCAATGCGGTGGATAAAATCCCCTCATTTCCTGCCGGAATGGAGCCTCCCGTTGTTTTCAGGCAGGAAAACCTGGGTTTTGTCATCAGTTTCGCGCTCAGCGGACCAGTGGATTTACGCACCCTGAAAGAATTTGCCCGCAATACCCAGACCGTATTGTTGGCAAAAGAAGGGATCTCAAAAGTTACACTAAACGGTTTTCCGGAAGAAGAAATTGAAATCGCCTTCCGTGAAAAGGACCTTGAGGCCTTCAATCTGACATTCTCCGAAGCAGAAAATGCCATTCGTTCCTCGAATCTGAACGTCACCGGAGGCTCCGTCAAGGGTACTCGCGAGGAGCTCCTGATACGTGCTCAAAACAAAGGTTATGTTGCGGATGAACTGCGTGACATTCCGCTCAAAGTATCGTCAGATGGGAATATTGTCCGATTGTACCAGGTCGCCACCATTACTGACAAATGGTCAGATAATCCCAACCGAAGCTGGATGAATGATGAACCCAGTGTGGTCATCACCATCAATAATACCCTCTCGGAAGATATGCTCTACATAGCTGAAACGGTACGCAACTATATTGACGATTATAATGAAAAAAATAAGTTGGTCAAAGCCACCATTGTTCGCGATGGATCTCTAGTGCTGCAGCAGCGTATTGAATTGCTACGCAACAACGGGTTGATGGGCTTTGCGTTGGTCTTGGTCTTTCTGTCCATGTTTCTCAATTGGCGGCTGGCATTTTGGGTGGCCCTTTCAATTCCAATATCGTTTGCAGGAATGTTTTTGGTCGCCTATTGGATGGGCATCACCATCAATGTGATTTCCCTGTTTGGAATGATTGTCGTTGTCGGAATTTTAGTTGATGACGGGATCGTCATTGCCGAGAATGTGTATCAATATTATGAACGCGGTGTGCCCCGTGCCAAAGCGGCACTTGAAGGTACGCTCAACGTTATTCCGGCTGTTTTCACGGCAGTATTAACTACCGTTATTGCCTTTTCAAGTTTTGCCTTTTTAGATGGGCGGATTGGGGATATTTTTTCTGTGCTTGGTGTTGTTGTTATTTTATCCCTGCTCTTCAGTCTGCTGGAAGGAGTTTTTATTTTACCGGCACATATTGCTCATTCAGCAGCTTTGCGACCGGGTCAGACCACAAGTCGTTTTCAGAAATTTTTTGAAAATATCATGATCTGGACACGCACTAGATTGTTTGCTCCTTGTCTGCGTTTTGCCTTGCGCTTTCCTTTAAGTATGCTCATCTTCTTTTCGGTAATGTTGTTCCTGTCGTTCGGATTGGTGCGTGGTGGTTTTGTAAAGACTACTTTTTTTCCGGTCATCCCCAGAGACAATATCACCGTAGGTCTGAAACTGCCCGCCGGGGCCAGGGAAAGTGTTACCCGCCAGACGCTGGAACGTATTCAGACCGTAGCAGAGGAGGTGAACCAGGAACTGTCCGACAAATATTTTTCCGGCGAATTAATGCCCATTGAAAATATCGAATTAAAGCTCGGCCCGACGACTTATCAAGGCAATCTAGACCTGTCACTTGTAGATAGTGAAAAGCGCGACTCTATTTCGGCTACGGTCATCAGTGATGCTATTCGCAAGAAACTCGGCCCGGTACCGGAGGCTGAGATCCTTACATTTGAGATGCCCAGTCCCTTTGGCAAACCCGTTGCGGTTTCGCTACTTGGCAATGATTACAAATCGTTGCAGGCTGCTGTAGTCCGGGTGCAGTCCGAGTTGGAATCCCTTGCAGAATTGAGGGATGTGGTAAATAATAATCAGGATGGTCTTCAGGAGATTCATATCACGCTCAAGGAAAAAGGCCTTGGCTTAGGGGTTACAACGAGAGATATTATCACACAAGTCAGGCAAGGATTTTTTGGCGCCGAAGTCCAGCGTTTGCAGCGAGGTCAGGATGAGGTACGTGTTTGGGTTCGATACGGTGAAGATGACCGTGATGATATGAATCGACTGGCTTCTATGCGGATTCGATTTCCGGATGGCCGCAATTATCCACTGGCTGAAATTGCCAATCTTGAAGTTCGTAGGGGCATTATCGCCATTTATCATTTGGACGGCCTGCGGGAAATCAAAATTGAAGCAGATATAGCACGAAATGACGTTTCCGTTACGGATTTAAATGCACTTATTCGCACAACCATCGTGCCGAAGGTGCTGGCAAATTTCCCAACGGTCAAGGCATCCTATGAGGGACAAAATCGCGAACAGGTCAAAACGATACAGTCAGCCAAATTGGTCCTGCCGATCATGTTGCTTTTAATGTTTTTTACCATTGCGGTCACTTTCCGCTCCCTGGGTCAAACCGTGGCGGTTTTTGCCCTCATCCCCTTTGGATTTGCCGGTGTGATACTGGGACATTGGTTAATGGGACTTCAGATCAGCCTGTTTTCATTTCTTGGCATCCTTGCATTGGTGGGTATTCAGGTGAATGATGCGTTGGTGCTGGTCACCATTTACAATCAGCAGCTAAAAATAGGGAATCGGGTTGTACGGTCCCTTTACCAATCTACCCTGTCTCGTTTCAGGCCCATCATCCTCACCACGGTCACTACGATTGCAGGCCTTGGTCCGTTGCTTTTGGAAAAAAGCTTCCAGGCCCAGTTTTTAATTCCTATGGCCGCATCGGTCGCTTTCGGACTGGCTATGGTTACACTGTTGACCCTCACCCTGCTGCCGGCACTATTACTGATGATGAACAAGCTCAAAGTATGGGCCGTATTGCAATGGGAAGGTGTATCACCTGATCCGCGCATGCTTGAACCAGCCGTGGATGGACGAAAAAGTTACCTCTGGTTGTGGATGTTTTTTGGCTTGTTAAGCGTCCTGGCATTTGTGGTCCTTGTCATGATCACATTGCGTATTTCCAACTTTTTGATTAGCTGATCTATGATAAAACTGAGCTTCTGGTCACTTGTTTGTGTAAGCTTTATTTTAGTGTCTGAAAAGGCAACAGGACAGCAATTACTTCCCCTGGAGGAGTGTGTACGCATTGCCTTGTCGCAGGATGTGAGCCGTCAAATTGCCGATCAACAGGTGCGCATTGCCTCCAACAACCACCATGGTTCGCTTGCCGGAAAATACC
>JBBQMA010000144.1:0-6561 GCA_038328415.1 Chitinophagales bacterium
GATCCTTACTCAGTCCGTCAAAGAGCGGCTGTTCGATACCACTATTCAGGTCATGAATAAACAACACGGATTTGGTCCGTACACGTCGCACATAGGCTAGCTTTTGTCCGTCCCTGGATAGTTGAGGGCGACAGGCCCCACCTGGACCTCCGATGATGGTTTCCTGTTTGCCTTCCTTGCGGTCGTAACGCTGGATGACATAGATCTGGCTGTTGGGGTCCTTGTTGTATTGGAAAGAGCCTCCCGGATACATATCCTCGCTGTAATAGACATAGCGACCATCCGGTGAAACGCTTGGTTCGTTTACGTCTTGCTGGTCATTTTTGCGTTCCGTAAGCTGAGAGCCTGCACCACCGCTAATGTGATAAAGCCACATCTCCCCGGCCCCCAGTGACCGACCGGAGGTAAAGTGTTTTCTTGCTACAAAAAACTGGCCGTCAGGCATCCATTCCGCATTGTTGAGCAAGCGAAAATCCTCCTTCGTCACCTGCGTTGCTTTTTCTCCATCAGCGTTCATGACCCAAATATTGTCGCAGCCACCAGCATCGGAGGTAAACAGGATGCGCATGCCATCCGGGCTGAATCGCGGCTGGACCTCCCAGGCTATGCCTGTGCGAATGGCTTTGGCTTTGCCTCCACTGATGGGCATCGTATAAATATCGCCTAGCATATCAAAGGCGATGGTTGAGCCATCCGGACTAACATCCAGATTCATCCAGGTGCCTTCATTGACGGTAAAATTGGCTTCTTTCCAGTTCCACTCGCCGGGAGGGTTATTCACATCCCATTCCTTCTTGGCTTCCTGAGCGAAAAGTAGGGAGCTCAAAGCGCTTAGAGCAATCAATAGGCAGCCGCGTAACATCATCGTCTTTTTAGTTTAGGTCTGCGAAGATAAACGATTGGGAGGACCTATCCCATGATACTTCTTTTGCTGTGCGTCCCCGCTCTAATAGGTAATCAATAAATTTTGCACTGCTTTAACATCAGGCAATGCCATACCTAATTGATTAGCCCCTATTTAATCCTCCATAAATCTTGCCTAGCAATAATTTTGAGGATCAAATGGAAACATATATATTTATGACACATCTTATGCAGCTATAAAATATTTGATGTGCATCAAGTCGGGTTGTCCATCCATAATGGAGGACAAACAACTAAATAGTGGGGCTCTTAAGTGCATGAATGACTAGAGTCAGCGCTGTTGCGCATGCGCTTCAAATTAGGTATTAAAATTTTAAAAAAATATTATGTTTAATTAATACATATTGTTACTCCAGTAACTTATGAAATCTCTGCTGCTGTTATATTTCATGGTGTTATCGACAGGTCTGCTCGCACAAATTCCTACGCAAACCTGTGATACGATTATCCTTCGCAACAAACGTGCAGCGGCTGTCAGAATTGATTCAATCACATCGACTAGGTGTATTATAAAAAGTGTCACTACTGTCCAAAATATTTAGAATTTGGAATAATCTTTACTGATAATCAATGTATTGTATGATCAAAACCCTTATTAACAAAAACTACCCCTATTTAAGATTTAGAATTACATCGCATTTTTAAATAAGGACCGTTCTCGAACAGCTCGCCCCCGGCACGTAGCTGATTCGCCTTCGCCAAGGCTTCGGCGACCAATGCCCACAGGGGGCACCTTTTTATGTGTGAGCTCACGCACCCCTTATGGGCGAATGTCCTGTGGACATTCGTTGAGCGAACCGAGCGCTCCCGTGCAAGGCTTATGTAATGCTATTTAGAAATTTTTACACCAATTTCATCACTAGCCAGCGAGCCTTTCGAGAACAAGCGCCCTACCTGCAATACGCCAGTCAGGCCTGCCAATTGGCAGGTAGCTTTTGGGTTACTTATTGGGGGCACAGCAGAATGGAAATTGAGAAAGACTTCAAAAATTATTTTGGACGCTTGTGATATCCAATGAATTATTCCGGCGGCAATGCATTCAACAATTCCTCCCAGCCGGTGCATAACTCACTCAATACTTTTTTTAACTTAGGATCAAGGGCAACATTCGAATTGCCAGGCAATTTATGAGTTCCCAAGCAACGCTTTGCTTCAGCAGCAGAAGCACTTAATACAACTAAAGCGTCTGTTATTTCCTCCGTATCTCCGGCAGCCATCGTCGCTGTTAATGCCATATTCAAACTATCCAAAGGTTTTAGACAAGCACACATTTCCTCTGCCTGAACATGAATATCAGGCCCACTTTGGCAAGCAGGAAAAAAGCACAGAATAAAAGAGATAAGTAGTGCTGTGATGAGTGCATGCATGTTCTTGCGAGGTTCTATTTTTTGAATAATCAAAATCGTTTAGTGCAGAGGCCTGGTATAAACATTAAACCATTCAGGAGGCACATCACTTATACTCCTCAATAATCGGTTTTAATATCTTTATTAAAGGGGATGCCTAATTGGTATTGGATATCATCCTCTGTTCGGCTGTCCAATACATCGAGGCCATAAATTATTTTATCCGGATCATCATATACAAAGGTGCCAAAAATCCGGTCCCAAACGGAAAAAATATTTCCAAAATTTGTGTCGGTCCATGGGCGTTCAAAGTGGTGATGAAACTTATGCATATTTGGCGTAATAAAAAGGATACTAAGGCCTTTATCCAGCCATATGGGCAGCGCTATATTCGCATGGGTCATGTACGTAAAAAATATCGTCAGAAAACGATAAAACAAATAAAAAGCCAGTGGCGCCCCCAGGATCAGAATGACAACAAGACTGAGCATTTCTCGTAATAAAAAATCTCCCGGATGGAGCCGTGTCCCGGTAGTGGCATCCACTTTGGTATCGCTGTGATGAACCATGTGCATCTTCCACATCCACTTGACCCGGTGCAACAGAAAATGGGCCAAATATTGGGACATCAGGTCCAGGACCAAAAAGGTTATGACAAATTGGACCCAAAGTGGCCAATCGGTCAAATAAAACAATCCAGTGTGGTAAACTGCCACCTGATGCACGACGACCAATGTGAGCAACCCAAAAACCAGGTTGACCAGGATGACTCCAAGCAGTAGGACTAGATTGGTGCGGGCATGCCGCCACTTGCTATAGGACATGCGAAAAAGCGGCATCAATGCCTCCAGCCCCCATGTTAACAACAACATGATGATGATCCACACAAGCTTGTGCCATGTGGGCATGGTTTCGAAAAAAGCAATAAACGATTCCATAAATTGAAAATAATGCCGAAATTAGACATTGTCTTCAAAATGAGACCTGATTTGGCAGAATTAACCTAATAATCTGCCCACTTATCCCGGACAAACGAAGAATATGCCTTAGATGGCAAATGCCCAGATTCAATTAGTGACTAAGAAACCGAAGTTGATTGTGCCTTGGTAGTGGATAACTATGTACTGGAGTAAAGCCTGGTTCATGAGAAGGGGCGAAAGTTACCAAATCCGAAAAACTGGGGTTCGGCAGTTGCTGCATTTTATTACAAAATTCCGCATAGACATCTTGATGAAACATCAGCCTGAATTGCTCACCATCGTAAAAGCTCTGCGGCAATTGGAATGCATCGCGATAGAAATAACATGTCGCAATGCTTTGGCCCTTGTGGATACAAAGGATATAAGCTACCAATGATTTGGAGCAAGATTCAGTATCCTGATTACACTCCACAATATCCATTGAATCAATACTTATTTGTAAAAAGTTCCGCATAATACTGCTTTTAATCCTTATGTCGCCAAGGAGTAAAATGTTACCCTGGCAGTTCCAATCAGAGGTACCTTTTATAAAATCGGAACAATTTTCTATGCTTTTTAAATACGCGTTGCCACCTCCTGCTAGCCATAGACTGTCGCCCTAATGTAAAAAGACAACGGCATAGGCCCGTTTACTGACATGCAACCAGTCAACATCCACAGGGATCCTTTTGATGGAGGAATTCTACATTTGCATCCTATAATAACACCTTCCCTATGATTTCCTATAAACCCCAAAGAGTGGTTTTCATTCATTTTTAGGTTCCATAATGCCGATACGTTTCGAAAGTTATTGCCTTTGATGGGTGCCATCGCCGTCTATTCTGGCCTTGTCGCTTACCTGGAATTGGAATACTGGAAACTAGCTGCAGACAGCGTTATCCGCAACATGACGATCACGCACAGCATGCTGGGTTTTGTCATCTCTTTATTGTTGGTGTTTCGAACCAATACAGCCTACGATCGGTGGTGGGAGGGCCGAAAGTTGTGGGGCGCGCTGGTCAATAATTCCCGCAACCTGGCGATGAAGCTGAATGCCTTGTTGCAAGACCCCGGCGAAAAGAAAATATTTCAGGGTCCTGATCCCCACCTATGCGCATGTGCTCGCCACGCACCTGCAACGTGAAAAAAAGGCACTTGTGTTATTTGAAGATGTGGCGCTGGATCACGACAAGCATGTGCCCAACCAAGTGGCGGGCCTAATGATAAATCGCATCACTCAACTGCAGCGAACGGGACAAATGAATGGATACGAGTTGTTGACCATCAATCCCTAATTGCAGGCCTTCACCGATATCTGTGGCGCTTGTGAGCGGATAAAAAATACACCCATCCCCTATTCGTACGGTGCATTTATCAAGAAATTTATCTTCTTTTATGTCATGTCGCTTCCCTTTGGATATGTCTTTGATTTAGGATATTATGTCATCCCTGTAGTGGTGTTTATTTTTTATGTGTTGGCGAGCCTTGAGTTAATCGCTGAGGAAATTGAAGATCCCATTGGTACCGATGCCAATGACTTAGCAATGGCGCGTATCGCAATCCAGATTGCAGAGCATGTGGACCATATTCTGACGGATAAGGAAAGTACGGATATTGCCTAGAAATAGTGAAATGCACGATATTCTTGACTCTTATAAGTTTACTGATTACCAGGCGTTTGAATTAACTACAAGAAGGGAGTGGCGGATACAAGTGGGGAGATGACAGGTGGAAGATGTAGGATGGCGATGCTATCAGCCTGTATATCCCCGCCGCGAAGAGGGTTCTAAGCCGCCCTTAGGCGTAATGTTTTGCTTAGGTTGTGCCGCTCTATCTTCTATTTACAAAACACCGAAATAACGAATTAACGCCTAAACCCAACAACCAATGCGTTGCGACCACTGCGAATCCTTAGCGTCCACCGCGAGAAACATAGGAAGTTTATTCGAAACAACCTGCCTTACTTCGCTGCTGCAGGCAGGAATGGGCGGTTTGGCTACCGTCACGTAGCCCTTAGGTTATAAGGCTAGGTTTTACCCGAAGGCTTGTAATGACCGCAGCGTCATGAACCTATCCCGTTCTATCTTCTTTTTTCGAAACAACGAAACAACGCCTAAACGCCATAACCTCCTCAACTTTTTACTATCTTTGCCTATTCATAAAATGACTCTAATTATGGCTTTTGAAGTGAGTGGCAAAATCATTAAAATTTTGCCGGTGGAAAGCAAATCAGCAACCTTTCAGACTCGTGAATTTGTAATCGAAATTCCAGATGGCAACTATACGCAGTTTGTAAAGTTCCAGTTGACACAAGATCGTTGTGGTCTGGTCGATGCCTTTAAGGAAGGGGATACCGTGAAGGTTTCCTTCAACCTCAGAGGCCGGGAATGGCAGGGCAAGTATTTTACTAACCTCGACGCTTGGCGTATAGATGCTGATAGTGCAGGTACTACGGCCGGTGCTGCTCCTTCCAAAAATGATCCATTCGGCGATGTTGTCTTCCCGGAAGCATCAGATGAGCCCCGGAATAGTGGCAAGTTGGATGAAGACGACGATTTGCCTTTCTAATTATTCATTACTTAAGAAGGATTAATCCATAACATGATAAAACACATCCTTCAGGTCTTTGTCCTCCTGTTTTTTGTTCAATCCCTCTATGCGCAGCATCTGGGGGGTATCTTCACACGTTTTGCCGACGATCTTAGTGAATGGATTATAATAGATGAATCAGGCAATGAAGCGGGTTTCCTAAAAATGCGCTGGGCTATCCAGGGAGATATCACCTACTGGGATTATAAATTTGGCGAACACTCAGGAGAGATTCGTGCTCGTTGGCGTGACAACTTCAGCGAATGGGAGGTCCACGGCGATGGTTTCATTATCAGTATGCGTCAGATCTGGCGGGATGTTTCCACTGAATGGCGACTCACTGATGATGAAGAACACACCTTCACCTTCGTAACCCGCTGGGCCAATACTCCGGAAGAATGGGAACTCCGTGAAAAACAACAATTTGGCCGCTTTGAGGTCTTCACCGCCTGGGAAGGCGATCCCCGCGACTGGGTCATCATCGACGAATTGCATTCAAATGTCCCGATTCCTATGCGCATGGGCATGACGTTCCTGCCCATACTCTTGGCAATCCCCAAATAGTTTTTTTCATAATCGGTCGTTTCCCATTCGCACGTTTCCAAATGATATATCGAGCGATTAATCGATTTTCACAAAAGACAAGCATTTACGGCTGCCGCCGGAAATTAGTTCCAACCAGTATGGTCCCTCTGGTAGATTCGTCAACGCAATCCGATTGGGTTGTCCTGCTGTATCAACAC
>JBBQMA010000145.1:0-6509 GCA_038328415.1 Chitinophagales bacterium
AAAAAGTAAAATCAGCAAGGAAATCGCTGAAACACTGCATGAAACGTTCCGGGAAAAATACCGTCAGCATCAGGCATCCAGAACCTATCATGGTACAGTCACCGGACGAGACCTTTATATGTTGCGAGAAACAAGCCCTTATGGGGTCTACATTGAATTGGCTAACATACGCAACCCGGAGGACCAGCGTCGGATTGTGATCAAAGAGAATAGGGAAGCACTCGCAAAATGGTTGGCGGACGGGCTAGTCAAAGCGCTGATCCCTTAATAAAACGTGGACAAAATAATGTGCCGGGTTTATTTTTAAGCTATCTCATCCAGGAAACGACTCATTCCTTTCAACATTTCAGGCTCCAATTTATAATGGATGGTTTGTTGAAAATAACGATTTAGGTCAAACGAAGGATAGGCATGCTGATTATCACTCACTATTTCAGACTTACGCTGTTGACCTAGAGCAAAGGCATCATTCAGAGATGATTCAAAAGAAAGATCATGTCCATCTTTACCTACCCATAGTGCAAATACAAAAGCCAGTCCCGTGTGCTCCTTCCAGGCTTGCCCCAAATCATAGCGATAAGAAAACAGCGAAGTGGCATCAATGGCTCTGTCTCCAATAATCAGAGCTCCTGCATTTTTTTCCAAGCGGGTTTCATAACCAGGCGAGGCAGGGAGTAATTCAACGGATTTACGCCAGTAATCGGCAAGGAGGATTTCCGTAAGCTTGACGGAGGTCCGTGATTGATAATCCAGATATACTTTTGTCCAAGTGGACATAGGGCTGTTCCCAAACAAACAAACAGTATCTACATTCCCATCGCAAGCTATTCCATAATCCGTTATGCGATGCCAGTCGTTGCGTCCTTGCAATGCACCCACTGGAACCAGGCCATAATCAGCATCACCTGAAAAGAGGATTCGGGCACAATCTGCAGGGTGGGCAAGAATGAGTTGACACTTTTCATTTAAAACTGTAGAAATGCCTTTCAAAAATGGTAATGTATTCAGGTAGTTCACAAGAACAATTCGGTAAACTTTATCGCTCATACAAATGGGATGTATCATTTTCCAAAAGGAATTCAGGAATGCCATTGGCTATCCGAATATGGTAAACGCCGGTGTTTGCATGTGCAACCTGTTCCATTGCGGCTGCAGGCAAACCTTTGATACGTGTGATCAAACATCGGATGGCTCGGCCATGGGAACAAACCAATAATTTAGATTCCGGCCTGTTAATAAGATCCTCCAGGAACTTGTCGATACGTGTAATGAGTTCCGAAGCGCTTTCTCCATTCGTTAGTCGAACATCCAGATCACCTGCTCCCCAGGCTTGAATGAGTTGATTATAAGCCTCTACCATATAAGGCTCACTGGGTCGCCCCTCATGATCGCCCCATGAAATTTCATTAATCCCGTCATGACTGATCCAGGGGATACCCAAATTAATGAACGGTTCGACAGTCCTGCGCGTCCGTTTTAAGGTGGAGGTTATCACCACCTCGAAAGGCAGTCGACCATATTTTTCGTAAAACAATCTGGATTGCAACAGTCCGGTTTCATTAAGATCGGGGTCAATGCCACTGCCTTGAACGATGCCTAGGCGATTGAGCTCCGTTTCCCCGTGCCGAACAAACAAGACCTCCTTCCACATCATGAGTGCACTACCGGTAGTGAAACATATCCGCGGAAAGCTTCATCCTCAGCAAATTGGGTATCTGAATAATCTTTAATGACATTGTAAAGGGTGTCTCTTTCTATTGGCGTTCGACCAACCGATCGGATAAGCGTAACGAGTTCCTGCGTATTCATCGCTGGATTTTGTTCTTCAGATCCTGCCATGGAATAGATTTTAGTCGTGTCATCAATAGTGCCATCAATATCATCTACACCGAAAGCCAGGGACATCTGAGCAACAGACCGCCCTATCATAGGCCAATAAGCTTTCAGATGATCGAAGTTATCCAGGTAAATACGGCTTACTGCATAATTCCTCAGATCCTCCACGGTGGTGACCTCAGGGATATCGGACATTTGGTTTTCCTGATTGCGAAACTTTAAGGGGATAAACGTTTGAAATCCCCCCGTCTCATCCTGCAATTGTCGAAGAAGCGATAAGTGATGAACCCGATGGGAATAGTCCTCTATATGACCATATAAAATGGTGGCATTGCTCCTTCCGCCAAGATTATGCCAAGCCCGGTGAATATCGAGCCATTCCTGACCGGTACATTTATCATGTGCTATTTTCTGCCGGATTTCCGGATGAAAAATCTCTGCTCCACCCCCTGGCATAGAATCCAAACCAGCATCCTTGAGGATCCGAAATCCTTCCTCATACGAGACTTTTGCCTTTTTGAATATATAGAAATATTCGACCGGTGTGAGACCTTTGATATGTAAATCTGGTCTGTGGGCTTTGATTCGTTGAAACAACTCTTTGTAAAAAGCCAGATTATACTGAGGCATAACGCCGCCTACAATATGAACCTCAGTTACAGGTTGTCCATCATAGGCTACAACCATATCAAACATCTCGTCCATACTTAGTTCCCAACCTTGATCCCGTTGCTTGATCAATCGGGAGTAAGAACAAAAATTACAGGTATAAATACAAACGTTTGTAGGTTCGATATGAAAATTCCGATTAAAAAAGGACCGATTTCCGTGCTTTTGTTCCCGAATAACATTGGCCAATGCACCAAGGTAAGATAGCGGAGCATCTGTATACAATGCCATGGCCTCATCATCCGAAATACGCTGCCCATTCATGACCTTATCGGCTACCTGACGTAGGATGTCAGGTAAGTTTTGATCTTTGGAAAGAAGGGACAACATCGTTTGCATAATAACTTCACACTTTGACTGACAAAGGTAACAACTGCAAAGCGCCGAAGTTGAATTTAGGATAACTTTACATTTTCTGGGTTCCAAAAAGCAAAGAGTGCTTATTTTGCGTGAAATCCGAAAAATGACATTACCCATATTCGTCGTGGATGCTTTTGCAGAAGGGTTGTTTTCCGGAAATCCGGCAGCTGTCATCCCTTTGGAGAACTGGTTGGATGACCAGTTGATGCAGAAGATTGCGCAGGAGAATAACCAGGCTGAAACAGCATTTATCCTCCCTATCAATGGCGCCTGGCATATACGTTGGTTCACACCGACTGTGGAGGTCAATATCTGCGGCCATGCCACCATCGCTAGTGCGCATGTTATTTCAAAAATACTTGATCATGCAAGTGACCGTATCAAGTTTTGGTCACGAAGCGGATGGTTGCATGTCGATCTGCAAGGTGATGAGTACACCCTTGATTTGCCAGCCGATGAGTTGACTTCATGCGACCCACCACCATTTATGTTTGAAGCACTTGGCGTTGATGTCCTTGGATTTTGGAAAGGTCGGGAAGATTTCCTTACACTGATAGCTGACAGTCAGAAACTAAGAAAGCTAAATCCTGATCTAACACTAATTGCACGTTTAAAAGCGAGAGGATTGATCATAACGGCACAGGACGACACCTATGATTTTGTAAGTCGTTGTTTTTTCCCTCAAAGTGGTATCAATGAAGATCCAGCGACCGGGTCAGGCCATGCTACCTTGACTAAGTTTTGGTCCGAACGAACGGGAAAGTCTTCTTTTACAGCTTACCAGGCCTCCGAGCGGGGTGCTCTCCTACGATGTGCATTAAATGGTGACAGAGTTACGCTGACAGGCAAGGCTATTACCTATTTAACCGGACATATAAATTTGCCCTAATGAGAAAATTACGAAGTGCTTTTTTTATCCTGTTGATTTTTCAGGTTGGTATTACTTGTAGTGCCCAAAATCAGGCTGTCAATGGCGACCATGAGATCTATACTCCTGCGCCCAGCACCCCTAACCCAAATAACTTTTGTTTTCGAGAGCTTTATGCTGTTGGTGCACCGACTTACCCAAATCAACCGCTAAACCCACCAGGAATAGCCTCTGCATCGTCATCATCAGACCACCTTTGCTTGACGCCAAGATCAGGAAAAGCACACGGCGGTTATTTTCATGTTGCCGGAAACAAATTTGAAAATTTGGAATACCAACTATGTGCCCCATTAATACCTGGGGAAGATTATGACGTTTCGATTTGGATTCGACTAAGAGAAGAGTCAGGATTAGCTTGCGATAGGATAAGTTTTTGGTTTACGGATTGGGGTTATTATGCCGTGTCAGGAATGGTCGAGGCAATGCCGGACTACCAAACCCCTGAATTTGATTTTTATTCGCAAAAAGTCTACCAACAAATCAAATTCAATCTCACGGCCAAACAGGCATTAGATGCGCTGGTTGTTGGCAATATGTTTAACGCACTCATTCCAAATGGAAGTAACACTGAAAAATTACCTTCAGGAGGCGCCAACCTGGCTTATTATTTTATAGATGATCTGATCGTGAGGCCTATCCCAAGGATAACCGGTCCTGTCCAGAGTTGTACTGGTGAACCTGTAAAATTATTTCTTGCGAATCGACCCGCTTGTTCAAATCCACCTTCAGTTCTTTGGGAGTTATCCTCAATAGATTCAGTTTATTTTTTATCAGGGGACACCATTGTTCTCTCGCTTAATGAATCGACTTCCATCCGCGTTTTATTGCCGGAAGATACCTTGATTCATGAGGTAGAAATTATTGAACAACCCACTCTCTTCACCTTGCCTGCGCTTTACTACCTCTGTCCGGGCGACTCCTTATTACTCGATGCTTCATTTGATGGTAATGCCTTTGATCATCTATGGAATACGGGAGAGACTGGTTCGGGCATCGCTGTGAATATGCCTGGTATTTATTCGCTAACTTTCAGTGATGGAGTGTGCACGTATTTGCGATCTACAAATGTTGTGTTGCTACCAGAGTGGCAACAACCCGAGTGGCCCGATTCTGTTTCCCTTTGCCCGGGCGATCAAATTGTCTTGTCAGACACGCTGCTCAACTTTCCTTTTGAATACAAGGCATCAAATGGTCAATCCGGTGATACGTTGACATTTGATCAACCAGGATCGTATACGATAACCCTTACACCGGCTCCTTGTAGTAGTCCATGGACGCAAACCCTCTTCATTGCCAATCAGTCAGAAGCACCTTTCAGTCAGGACATGATTCCCAATGTCTTCACGCCTAATGGAGATGGAACAAATGATCAATTTCTGATCAGCGAATTAAAAGATGCCAGTGTCTATTCCCTCACCATTTTTAACAGATGGGGCAAGAAAGTTTACCAATCTTCAAACCCTAATACGGGATGGGACGGCACAAAGGATGGCCAGGACCTTCCTGCAGATGTATACGCTTATGTAACAGAGGCTAAAGTATTGCGTTGTGGCCTAGCCAAAATGATCATTTTCCGTGGAGCGATTACACTGGTCCGGTAACGGAGTCGTTTACTTTTTCCATTTCTTTATTCAGACTTACGGCAAAATCCAAACCAATAAAAGACGCCTTGCAATAAGAAATTATTTGTCCAGTTATAATTAATGACTTAACTTTAGTCCAATATTTAAAACGTATCAGCTATGTATATCACATTTGAAGAACTCAGAAAAATAAAGCATTCCTTACCACATGGCAGTGTTAAACGCATTGCTGACGAACTCGAAGTGGATGAGCAAACTGTACGCAACTATTTTGGTGCTAACAAGGTCACTGATGAAGGTGATCTCGTAGAGAAGCACGTTCAGCCCGGCCCACATGGTGGTTATGTAGAGCTTACTGACACCCGGATTTTGGATCTTGCCAAAGAAATTCTTGCAAAATCCGTGGACAATTCGGAAAACTAACTGCAAGGGGGCAAGTAATACTTGCCCCCTTGTTATTTTTTCAAGTAAAAGGCTTCTGTTAGATCCAGGTGCTCCTGGCTATAACTATTGCCCTGAGCTGCCTTGAGTGTATGCCACTCTTCCAGGCAGGCCCCATGTTGTTTCGAAAATGCCCCAAGGAAACGATGGGGAGAAGATTCAGGCTTGGATCGAACCAAACACATTCTATTCAAGTACATGTTACAAGTCGCTGCTGCATTTTTGATCTCCCTAAAACCTTCAATGGGAAAGATCAAGGCTATCTGCCCTTTTTCAGAAAGTATGCTCGAAGCCAATTGCAGCAAGTCCAAAATGTTAAGAGTTGTCTGATGTCGCGCCGATCGTTTGATCATTGACTCGGAGAGCAGGCTGTTTTTGAAAAAAGGGGGGTTTGTTAAAATAAGATCATACCTGTGTGAACCATCTGCCCTGCTTGACCATTGGTTAACGTCTGCTTCATGAAGCCGGATTCGATTCCCCCAAACCGAAGCACTAAAATTTATCCTTGCATCCTGGCATGCACCATGGTCTATTTCGACAGCATCAATTTCAGCATCCGGAAAACGCTGAGCCATCATTAAGGCTAAGATGCCCGTTCCCGTACCTATATCCAGAATGGTCTTGGGATCAACCGAATCAATCCAGGCACCAAGAAGAACACTGTCCGTGTTTACCTTCATGGCCGCGTGATG
>JBBQMA010000146.1:0-6507 GCA_038328415.1 Chitinophagales bacterium
TATAATTCAGGTTTAAGGAGGCGTAGTTCATCCTTTACTGTACTTGGGACGTCGAGTTGATTAATGAACTGATCCAAACGTTCACGGGTTAATTTAACCTGACCCCGGGTTAATGCTTTTAGGGCATTGTACGGGTCCGGATAATGTTCTCTACGCAAAATGGTTTGGATAGCTTCCGCAAGGACTGCCCAATTTGCATCGATATCACGCGCTATTTGATCCTTGTTTAAAATGAGTTTGGACAAACCCTTTCGTATGGCTTGGAATGCGATTAAACTATGCGCATAGGGCATGCCAATATTCCGAAGAACGGTCGAGTCCGTCAAGTCACGTTGTAATCTGGACACGGGAAGTTTTTCAGCGAGAAACTTATTTAGTGCATTCGCAATTCCTAAATTTCCTTCAGCATTTTCAAAATCAATTGGGTTAACTTTATGAGGCATAGCGGATGAACCCACTTCATCTTTCACTACACGCTGTGTGAAATAATCCATTGATATATAGGACCATATATCCCTGCATAGGTCTATGAAAATGGTATTTATTCGGGATAACGTCTGAAAATGGGCGGCCAACATATCATAGTGTTCAATCTGGGTCGTAAACTGGGACCGTTCTAATCCCAACGCCGCGCAGAAATTGTCAGCAAACGAAGGCCAATTTATTTGAGGATAGGCTACCTGATGGGCATTAAAATTCCCTGTAGCACCACCAAATTTTGCTGCATACGGAACAGCGAGAAACATTATGATTTGCTTTTCCAAGCGTTCTACAAAAACCATAATTTCTTTACCCAGAAGGGTAGGGGAAGCTGGCTGTCCATGGGTTCGTGCCAGCATAGGAACGTGTGTCCAGGAAAAAGCCAAAGTTCGCAAATCTGCTATTACTTCTTGAATCGCCGGTACTAAAATGACCTCTGCTGCTTCTTTAAGTGATAAAGGAATTGCGGTATTATTGATGTCCTGGGAAGTCAATCCAAAGTGGATGAATTCAATGTAAGCCGATAGCCCGCGGGCAATAAGTGCCTCCCGCAAAAAATATTCTACCGCTTTTACATCGTGATTAGTTTTACGCTCGATCTCTTTTATTCGGAGTGCATCTTCCTCGTTGAAGGAGGTCCAAATTTCTGTAAGGTCATTGCTGACAGTATCTGGAATGTGAAAAATATCCATTCGGGAAAGCGCCTGTAGATAGGCAACTTCAACCCTAACTCTGTATTTTATAAGTGCATATTCCGAAAAGTACGCCTGCAGGGAAAGCGTTTTATCTGAATATCGACCATCAACGGGAGAAATGGCATGCAGCATAAAGGAGAAATTAATACCCGGCTAAGGTACAGTATCAAAGTTACTGCTAGAGAATAAGTATTATATACTTCTAGATCGTTTCCATAGCTATCATGATCATATATTCCTACCCACTGGATTAAAAAAGCCCCCCGGTAGTACCGAGGGGCTTAATCCATTTGGGAATTTACAATTACATCATTCCACCCATACCACCCGGCGGCATACCGTGTCCGGCAGACTCTTTAGGTTCAGGCAGATCGCTGATTACACACTCAGTTGTAAGTACCATACCTGCTATAGAAGAAGCATTTTCAAGGGCAATCCTGGTTACTTTCAACGGGTCAATAACGCCTGCTTTTTTAAGATCCTCATATTCTTCAGTACGTGCATTAAATCCGTATGAACCTGTTTTCTCGCGAATATTCATCAAAACCACAGAACCTTCTATGCCAGCATTTTCAGCAATGATGCGAGCTGGCGCTTCAAGCGCGCGTTTGACGATAGCTACACCTGTCTTTTCGTCTTCATTAGCGGCATTGACATTGTCTAAGCCATCTATTGCTCGAACCAAGGCAACACCACCTCCAACGACGATACCTTCTTCAACTGCAGCGCGAGTTGCAGCAAGTGCATCATCAACACGGTACTTTTTCTCCTTCATCTCTACCTCCGTCATAGCCCCTACGTATAGAACGGCTACACCACCTGCTAACTTAGCAAGACGTTCCTGAAGCTTCTCGCGATCATAATCAGATGTTGTTGATTCAATCTGTTGCTTGATTTGGTTAATGCGGGATTTAATAGCATCCTCTGCACCTCTACCATTCACGACAGTGGTATTATCCTTGTCTATGCTGATTTTTTCAGCGCTGCCCAAATGGGTAAGCTCTGTGTTCTCCAGCTTATAGCCTTGCTCTTCCGAGATGACTGTCCCTCCCGTAAGTGTAGCTATATCTTCAAGCATTGCTTTGCGACGATCACCAAATCCAGGAGCTTTAACGGCTACGATTTTGAGACCGGCACGGAGGCGATTGACGACCAACACTCCGAGTGCCTGGCTGTCAATATCTTCGGCAATGATCAATAACGGACGACCAGCACCTACAACTTTTTCAAGAATAGGCAGGATGTCCTGCATGTTACTGATTTTTTTATCGTGGATTAGAATTAACGGATTTTCATATTCAGCCGTCATATTTTCCGCGTTTGTCACGAAATAGGGCGAAAGATACCCGCGGTCAAACTGCATACCCATTACTTCTTCAACATAGGTATTTGTCCCCTTAGCTTCTTCTACCGTAATAACGCCATCCTTGGTGACCCGTTTCATTGCATCAGCAATCAAATGGCCAATCTCTTCGTCATTATTGGCAGAAATTGCAGCGACTTGTTGGATTTTTTTAAGATCGGATCCTATAACCTCACTGTGTTCCTTCAAGTGGGCAACAACAGCTGCAACCGCTTTGTCCATGCCACGTTTTAAATCCATAGGATTCGCTCCAGCGGCAACACTTTTCAAGCCGGCCGTAACCATAGCCTGAGCAAGTACCGTAGCAGTAGTCGTACCATCACCAGCAGCATCCGCTGTTTTAGATGCGACCTCTTTAACCATTTGCGCACCCATATTTTCAATCGGATCAGATAATTCGATCTCTTTCGCAACGGTAACGCCATCCTTAGTTATGGAAGGCGCGCCAAAACTTTTCTGAATGATTACATTCCGGCCTTTAGGTCCGAGCGTAACCTTAACAGCATTAGATAGGGCATCAATCCCGGCCTTGAGTTTTTCCCGGGCATCGGTATCAAAAGTGATTTGCTTAGCCATTGAGTTTGTGTGTTTGTATGAATTAGAAAATAATTAAAGAACAACTAAAATGTCATCCTCACGCATAATCAGATAATCCTGACCTTCATAATTTAATTCCTGACCGGCATACTTACCGTATAGGACAATATCGCCCACAGTGACAGTCATCAGGTTGCCATCTTTACCTGGGCCCACTGCTATTACTTCACCACGCTGTGGTTTTTCTTTGGCAGTATCCGGGATGATAATCCCTCCCTTTGTTTTCTCTTCTGCGGGTGCTGGTTTAACCACCACGCGATCGTTAATCGGCTTCATATGATTTTACAATTTGGTTAAAGAAAATATTCGTTGATACCTGCATCCATCACACAATGTGCCAACGTAATAATACTGCCATATTAGCAGAAATAGCTGCCATTGCCAAAATGCAGAATAGCCAAATTGTCAGCATGGGAAATCCTAAACTAAAAAAAGCCTGGCAGGATTGCCAGGCTTTTTTTTATTCTACCGCATTGGAAAAGATATCTGTTATTGGCTCATCAGCACCTCTTGTGAACCATTACCAATAACAAGTGAAGTGATGACACAAAGGATCAACAACGAAGCTGCCAATATCCACGTAGCTTTCTCGATGAAGTCTGCCGATCTGGACGCACCAAGCATCTGGTTCGTTGCAGCACCTCCAAACGTTGAGTCTACTCCTCCTCCTTTCGGGTTCTGAATAAGAATAGCACCTATAAGGAGCAAGCTAATAAGGACGATCAGGATAGTAAGGAGATTGATCATATCTGCTTTCTTTTGATTTTTGCAATTTGAGCGGCAAAGGTAGACTTTTTTTCTGGAAACAACAAAATTAGCCGTTCAAACATTGCAATAGCTTCCTCAATATGCCCCTGTCTTCCAAGTAATTCAGCTAATGTTTCGGTGGCGATTTCGTTACTCTTCTTTACACTTGCCTTAGCCAGAAGTTTTGCTGCCTTTCGTTTTTTCTTCTTCTTCTTGATATCGGATGAAGCTTTAAGGTGTGGGGTAGCCCCATCTTCATTCATATCATCTTTTGATTCCAAGTCCGGCCATTTTTCCAAGTTATCTGTGCCAGAGAGGGTTATCTGTATTTGGGGACTATGATTGAATTGGTCAAGCCATTGAATGAACCCAACGTTTAATAGTGACTTGCCTGTTACCTTAAAACCAAATGCACTAGGATTAAGTGATTTATCTATTCGATCTAGGATTGGCATCTTAGGTGGTTGTGGATTGTTTCCACGTTCCGACATATCCATGGTGTTCTGTTGTTCATTGATATAGTCTTCTGAAATGTTAGCTAACAATCGGTCTTCCAAATCTGCCAATTCATCCTCCACTTCTATAAATTCGTCTAACGACGTTTCAGGCTTTACATATTTAGGTAGTGAAAGTAATCGTTCAGCCTTAGGATTTATCTTATCCGTAGCCTCGGATCCAACTGTAGCATTTTCAGCATGTAATCCTTGGCTGACTTCTATGTTATTTTGAAAAGGTCCGGTTTCATTTTGTAAAAACAATGCCTGCCGGTCGGGTACATCCAATGCGTCAGCGACAACATGTGATTTTACTTTACTCTGGTTTGATTTGGCTTTCTGACCAAGGATAAATCGCATATTGGCTTGATATGGAAAGCGTTCACAGATATCCAGCAGGTCATTACGCTGAATGCCTGATAAGGAAAGTAATCCTGTGATGCAATGATGAAACCAAACTTTATCCATAACCGGCTAAGTGGCGCTAAATTAGCAATTTCTGTAGAAGCGCTGAAAGAAGATCCGCTATTGAAAGGGTTTATTAAGCAAGAACCCAATAAATAGGGATGAAGATTATTTAAAACAAATGGAATTACCAGTCTGTAAATGCCGCGTTGAAAATATATTCCGTGATCAATGTGGTTATGCCGGGAAGTATCTGGGGCTGTGCTTCAAGCAAGTTCTGTTGTGCATCAAAATTATCAAATTGAGAGAATCTTTTTGTCCAATTAGCCTTGGGATCCATATGATTAGTGTATGTTACTTCTACAGATACTTCAAGTCTGTTAAATGCAGTTGTTGCCCCTGCGATAGGGGCAACAGCAGATACAGAAAAACCAAGTATTTTACCTGAAAATTCAATATCTGGGGAAGTTTCATTCCACTTGAGACGAGATTCATTCCGTATTTTATCCTTTAGAGCTTCTGTGAAGGTTATATTATAATTCGGAAGTTGTAGGTCACTGATATCTTCAAAATTTTTGATGTAAAAATTTTTAGCCCCATCAGGAATCGAAATACCCTTAAAATTGTAACAGTGCCATTGAGGAATCACGAGCAACCCCACAATTAAGTATCTGATAAACAAGGGAGTGGTGTGATACCTTTGATTAGTTGAGGTCATACTGCTTGATCTTTCTATACAGAGTACGTTCGGATATGCCCAATTCGTCAGCAGCATCCTTTCGTCGGCCTCTATGCTTTTGAAGTGATTTGCGGATCAGATCTTTTTCCATGCCTTCAATTCTAAGACTTTCATCCATTACCTCCAGACTATCATGTCTTGATGTGGAAGGATCTACAATAAAGGGCCTGTGAGCATGCAAATCAACTGGATCAAAAACATCTGGGTCAGACAAGTTAGATTCAAAGTAACCGGGACGGTAATTGGATAACTCCTGTTCACGATTGGAAGGCGTTTGTAAAGCCAGAAAAGGCCTTGGATCAGATACCTGAAGATCGTTGGTGCGAATTAACTCAAAAATTAACTTTTTCAAATCTGATATATCATTCTTCATGTCAAAAAGCAGTTTGTAGAGAATCTCACGCTCTTGCATGGTGGTAGCGCCCTCTGGCTGATCATGAAATGACAATGCTGGCAGATGCCGCTGAAAAAGATGGGGTAAAAGATGTTCGAGATCTGATCTGTAGATGCTCTTCTTTTCGGAAAGTACGGATAACTGTTCCGCAACGTTTTTTAACTCACGAACATTACCTGGCCAATAGTAATTCTCCAGAATTTGTTTGGATTCATCGTCAAGCTGAATTGATGGCGATCTGTATTTTTCTGCAAAATCCACACTGAACTTTCTGAACAACAACATGATATCCTCTCTTCTATCACGCAAAGCAGGAATGTTGATGGGGACAGTATTTAGCCGATAGTATAAATCATCCCTGAATTTTCCCTTTCGAATTCGATCTCGGAGGTCAACGTTTGTTGCAGCAATCACCCTTACATCCGTTTTCATGATCTGACTGGATCCAACACGTATAAACTCCCCACTTTCCAAGACCCTTAAAAGAAAGGATTGGGTGTCTAGTGGCATTTCTGCAATTTCGTCAAGAAATATTGTGCCTCCATTCACAGTTTCAAAATAGCCCTTACGATCGCCTGTTGCACCTGTAAATG
>JBBQMA010000147.1:0-6473 GCA_038328415.1 Chitinophagales bacterium
CCTCCCGACCTCCCGACCTTCGACCTCCCGACCTTCAGACCTTCGACCTTCAGACCTTCGACCTTCAGACCTTCGACTTTCGACTTTCTGACCTTCGACCTTCGACCTTCAACCTTCGACCTTCAACCTTCGACCTTCAGACCTTCGACCTTCAGACCGACGACCTCGCTTTCCATTCTACCTATCCGTTCGTTGCCAGGGTGTAACAGCGTGATTGCGTACCATCCCAGCCAGGTTTCAGGGCTTCTGAATTACTCGACGATTAGCTGACCAGTTGCCAGTGGGTGGGAACCATGCACCACCGAAAGGGTATATTTGCCGCCGGGCATACTTTCCGTGGGCAAGGTTAATGTGGACGTATCGGAGGGAAATATTGTGCGATAGACCATCCTGCCCAGTGTGTCATAGACCTCCAGGTTACAGCCATTCGGCAAGTAATCGGACGGGTTTAATTCTATTATTGCGACACCCCTGGCTGGGTTGGGATAGATATGCATGGAAAAGATATTCGTTTCCCTGTTCACCTCTACACCCGTACCTGATGGATCGACGTATTCGGTAAAATCAAACCTGCTGAGCCTGGCATCAAAGGCAAAAGGACCTGCCGAAATCGACTCCCCGGTCAGCCAGCCCCTCCCATCGTCATGAAACCATACCGCCTCCATCTGGCCCAACTGGAGCGCCGTGCCTAATTCTATCCTTCGCTTATTCCCTCCAAAAGGCCTGTAGTCCGGATAATCATAGAGTAGCCAGGCGAAGCAGGTCCAGAAACCTGAACCCATATTTTTATAGCCACAGAGGACCACATCACCACCGGATTGAATAGCGGCACCGGTAATGAGTCCTTCCGTGTCAAAACTATCCCTGAGCATGGCTTCAAACTGACCGGGAATGTGCGGCAAGGTATAATATCGGGTCGTGTTGCTCACCCAGTTTTTAGTAAACAGATGCAGGCTGTCCTGCCAAAAATAAAATGCCTCGCAGTCATACTCATTGTTGTTGGAAGCCGATGAGAAGTCCGATTGATCCGGATAGGTAAAGCCGATCACTTCGGCCGTCACCGTATCTAACGCCAACAAGCTATCCAGAGCTATGCAAAAAATGCGGAGGTTTTTCCGGTCCCCCTGGTTATTGCCAAAATCACCTATAAAGAGGTGGGAGGTACTTTGCGCGAGGCTCTCCCAGTCCTGATTGGGGGCATTTGCAATCCACACCGAGCGCCGGATGTTACCTGTGAGCGTATCCACAGCGTAAAGCCGCTGCGGATTCCCACTATCATTTTGGGTCCATAGCATACCCCCGAAGAAAGCAAGCCCGGAGGATTCGTGGACTGTGTCGCTGAGAAAAGTGATAAATGAGGGCGAATAACTCGTCGGAGGATACAGGCAGGAGCCGTCATTATTTATGGCTGCCGGATCATAATTGGATGCCAAGGGATCTGTACATCCCGAAGTTTGGGTATAAATACATACTGGCATCAAGCCAAAACAAACAAGGACTAAAAGAAATCGCAGGTGGGTCATGCCACAAAAAAAGCATTTTCTTTCCAGATCCCCTAAAGTATCTGTCAAGAAAATGCTTCAATTGGCCTTTTGCGCTGGCAAATGGGTTAATGATCAGCGATTATACTGATCGATAAGTGGCTTTATTAGTGGTAAGTCTGGTTGTGGGCCAGCATACCGCCACATTTTGCGCAAGGTTTGATCTCACCAGCTCCACCTGCACAGCCTTTGGCGCAAGTATAATGCCATACCCCTTTAGCATTTTGTGCAGGCTCCGGTTTTTGCTGAATTGTTGGTGTTTCTCCGACAGTAGCCCCCGGTGGTGGAGGTGTTGCTGGTGGGGCCGGATCGTTGGCATGGAATGCTTGGTTGTGGACGTATTCAGTACCACAAACAGGACAATTGCCTTTTCCTGGGCCACCACTGCCTTCACAATTTTTTGGACAGGTGTAGTGCAGTACCGTACCGACTGGCACTGCAGCCGCAGGCTGCGAAGGGAAGGTAACCTCAGGCACCTCTTCAGACGCGCTTACAGCTTCCTCTTCATTGGCACAGGAGCCCATGAAAACGGCGATCATAGCCGTCAGTAAAAGGGACATTAATAGCTTCATACGTTAGGTTTAAGACCGGCTTGATACCGGGGATTTAGATTAACATTGCCGAAAATTACATTAGTTTAGTCGTAAAAGTTCAAAAATCACGCCGATTCTATGCACAAACTTTAATATTGAACGCCAAACCAAGCCAAATCCCCATTTCTATAGCCTTTTTTAGCGTACGATTAAACCGGGAATCTGTTTATTTTGTCTACAGAAAGGAATAGTCTTCATAAACCATACCTAACCCTCTATTGCGGGCAAGCCGTATCCTTATCATCGGCTATTTTCTCCTTGAACCCTTATTCATTTATACATTCGCCATGCGGATTTTACTCCTTTCAATTTTCCTTTTTTCGGGACTTGCAGCCTTTTCCCAAAATGACCAACTAACAGGTGCCGTCACTGACGCTGCCGGCCTTCCACTAATCGGTGCCACCGTGCGTCTTCAGGACCTTTCGGGCACAGAAATCAAAGGGTTCGTGACCGATGAAAAAGGGCAGTTCAAATTGACCGGGCTGACTCGTGGATCCTATTTTTTGGAGTTTGCCTACCTGGGGTATGAAACCAGAAGACAGGAAGTAGAATTAAAATCGAGGAGCATTAATTTAGATAAAATTGTACTTGTCGAGTCGTCAGTCAAGCTGGAGTCTATTGAAGTGACCGGCAAGTCACCCATCGCTATCCAGAAGGAAGATACCATCCAATTCAATGCGACCGCTTTTAAAACCATGAAGGATGCCTCGGCGGAAGATCTGATCACCAAAATGCCTTCGGTCCAAATGGAAGGTGGCCAGTTGAAGGCGCAGGGCGAAAATGTGCAGCGCGTGTTGGTTGATGGTAAACCGTTTTTTGGGAACGACCCATCAGCAGCCCTTAAAAATCTACCTGCGGAGGTCATTGATAAAATACAGATTTTTGACCAGGCCAGTGAGCAATCCAACTTCAGCGGGGTGCAGGATGGAAACACGTTTAAAACCATCAATATTGTCACCAAATCGAATATGCGTGCCGGTCAGTTTGGCAAAGTCTATGCCGGTTACGGACTGGACAATCGGTACCAATCGGGCGGTAATCTTAATATTTTTGACGGGGAGCGGAGGATCTCAGTGATCGGAATGTCCAATAATATCAATGTGCAAAATTTTGCATCGGATGATATCCTTGGTGTGTTGGGCCAATCCGGATCCAGCCGGGGCGGTCCTTCAATGCCGGGAAGGAATAGCTTCAGGGGCAATTCATCGGCTAATGATTTCCTGGTAAATGCCAGTGGCGGAATAACCAATACTACAGCTTTTGGCGTGAATTACTCCGATAAATGGGGCAAAAACGTCGAGGTCTCCGGCAGTTACTTTTTTAATCTGGCAGATACCCGTGCAACATCTGATGTATCCAGACTTTTTCTTGCGGAGGAAGGCGATGGGCAAATCTATATCGAAGAAGCCATTAAGTCCTCAACCAATCAAAATCATCGGGTAAATTTTAGACTGGAATACACCATTGACAGTTTTAATTCGATCATCTTCAAGCCCCGGTTTACGATGCAGGCGAATGAGGGGGACGAATTGATTCAATCCTCGACACAACTGAGTAATACGCTCATTAATGCGGGCAACAACGATTTTTTCTCGCAGCTCAGCGCAATGAGTGCAGAAAGCGACTTGCTCTGGAGGCATAAATTCAGCAAGCCACGCCGCACCCTATCGGTAAATTTAATTTCCGGCTTGGCACCAAAACAAGGCGATTACACACTGAAGTCATTTAATCAGTTTTATGCCCCAGAGGTAACACAGGATACCCTGAACCAATATACCGAACTCGATGTCACCAGTTGGAACAGTTCTGTTAATTTGGATTACACAGAACCACTGACTGAAAAAATGCAAATTGCACTCTCATATAAAATCAGTTATCAGCAGGAAGAGTCAGACCGTCTAGCCAATGATTATAATACAAATGACGGTGAATACACGATTCCAAATAACCAGCTCAGCAATTTATTTTCAAATGATTATTGGACACACAATGGCGGTCTGAGCTATATTATTAATCCTACCCGCGACCTGAATATTACCATACGTGCCAATTATCAGTATGCTACCTTGATCAATGATCAGACATTACCCCAAGTCGCTGAATTTTCGCAAACGTTTACCAATATTCTGCCTTTTGCCATGGTGCGCTGGACCCTAGATAAAAATCGGAATTTCCGATTTTTTTACCGGAGCAGCACCCGACTCCCTTCGATCGATCAATTGCAAAATGTGGTTAATAACCAAAATCCATTGCAGTTGCGTATTGGAAACCCAAACCTTAAACAAAGTGAATCACAGAGTGTATTCATGCGTTACCAGTTTACGGACCCCGCTGCGTCACGGATGTTTTTTATAATGGGCGGTGGTGGAATAAATACGAATCAGGTAGTCAACAGCACCTGGTTTGCGGGTACCGATAATCCCCTATTTGACGAGTTGGATATTGCTCCCGGGGCCCAATTGATCCAACCTTTAAATTTAAACGGCTCCTGGAACCTGCGTTCGTTTATCGCTTACAGCTTGCCATTTCGCCTGATTAAATCCAATATAAATCTGGATGCTTCTTATAATTTTCAATATAATCCGGGACTGGTCAATGGCGTGCGCACCAATTCGCAAAATCATATCGTCACCACCGGATTGACCATAAGTAGTAATATCAGCGACAAACTGGATTTTACGCTTTCCGGCAGACCCTCATGGAATCAGGTGACCAATTCCAATCAACCGGGAGTGGTGAATACGTACATCAATCAGACGTCGTCCTTCCGGCTTAATTGGCAGATTTGGGAAGGATTTGTGATTCGCTCCGATTTCAATCACATCTTGAATACCGGACTGGCGGATGGATTTAATCAGAATTTCTGGTTGTGGAATGTAGCCCTTGGGAAAAAATTATTTAAAAATGAACGCGGTGAGATTGCCCTTTCTGTCAATGATGTCCTTCGCCAAAACAGAAATATCAGCCGCAGTGTAACGGAGACCTGGATAGAAGACAGCCTGACCAATGCCCTGCAGCAGGTGGTGTTGCTGACGTTCACTTACAACCTGCGGCATTTCGGTTCGGCGCCCGAAAAAACCAGAGATGAGTTTGGCCCCAGACCTATACATTAATTCAGTCTTAGGGTCGTGTTCACGCTTGTGGTCGGATACGCTGTATGACCCGGCGGTCATAAATAAATACGGCTACTGCCGTGAGCGCAGCGAGTGCAGCAAAAATGGCCCACATTAAATCGGGGCGCTGCATATCACGAGCCAGGGCCCCATACAACTGACCTGACAAGATCCCGCCGAAGAGATTTCCGAGGGCGACACACCAGTAAAAATAACCCATATACATGGCTACTTTTTCGGGTGGCGCGATTTTGCCTGTGTATTCTTTTGACTTGGGGCTGGCCATCATTTCGCCAAAGGAAAAGACCAGTATGCCGGCCAATACAATCCATCCTGTGGTGCCAAATACCAAGATGGAGAAACTCACGATGGTTATAATTACGCCCCAAAAAATAGTCGTGAAGGCCTTCATCCGGGTGACCAGCAGTGAGACCATCACCTGAAACAGGATAATGGCACCGGCATTGAAATTGATCAGGTATTCCGGATTGATTTGTCCTTCGCTGACCATAGAAGTGCGCACCGATTGAGCCGCACTGTTTAATCCGATGCCGTCCAGGAGGCCGGTAAAACCAGCCATGATATCTGATGTATCCGTAAAGTCACGGATATGCAGGGGCAATGTGTAAAAAAGCTGATTAAAGCAGGTCCAGAAGCCTGACATAATGAGCAGAAAGAGCCCAAACCGCCAGTCGCCCAGCTTCATAGGTTCAGTCAGCCAGGCACCGCTTCTGTTTGTCTGGCGGCGCAGGATCATGTCATACACCAGATTGAGCAGTACCCAGGCACCCGAAATGATGAGAATATGCATCCAGGTAAAGCTGCCGTCGGAGGTGTATTTAGAGCCTAGGACGAGGAAGGCAAGCAATCCAAAGATGAACAAAAAGAAGCGGCCATTCCCCAATACCTCGACCATGTCGGACATTACTTTTTTCAAGCTTCTGGGATTCGCGGATTTGCTTTCCTGTGTGGGTTCTTTGAAGAAAAAAGCGAGGATGATAAAGTTGACGGATATCCATATCGAGGAGGCTATAAAGACATAGGACCAGTCCCAACCGCGCACAATACCCGCTACGATGGGGCCTATAAATCCGCCAATATTGACCATCATATAAAAGATACCAAAGCCCATCGAGGCGGTCTTGTCATTCGTGACACGCGATATGGTCCCGATCACGACGGGTTTGAACATCGCAGCGCCAATTGCAACCAGCATGAAGGCCATG
>JBBQMA010000148.1:0-6470 GCA_038328415.1 Chitinophagales bacterium
TGGGATAATACGTACTAAAAGCCGGTCATCATAATCAAAAAGTTCATTGAGTATTTTACTCAACTTATCATGTTCTGATGTTTCGATGGCTACAATCGCTTCCTCTACATTCTCCGTTTCAATTATTCGGGATATATCAGCAAGTTGTCCCTGCTTGGGAATAAAGGCTTCCAGCTCATTGGTGCTGCGCCCGTTGGTATCTACAAATCCGATGAACTTATACCCCAGGCTTTTTTCTCTACTGATGATTTCCTGATAGAGCTCAACGGCATTTTGATTGCCTCCGATGATTAATGTATTAAACGTCACCTGGCCCGCCTTTAATTTTCGGCTGGCACGGGTCAGGAGAATCATTCGAATGGTAACAAATAATAAAAAATGGGTGAAAAATAGGGCGAAAAACGAACTGTAATACGTGCGAAAATCCCTGACAATATCGTCCAGAATAAGCGTGAAAAATAAAATAAGGGAGCCGATCAGAACAAGAAAAAAAGTTTTGGTCAATGTCGCCAATCGAGATTTGCGATAAATATCACGGTATTCATCAAACAAGGCAAAAAGTAATATCCAACCGGCCGGAACGATAATAACCCCCAGAAACAAATTGGGGTCATCCATAAATGAAGTGGATACCGTACCCTCTACTTCTATCTTACGCAAGCTGAAAAACAGGAGCCATGCGACGACACCGGTGAGCAGGTCAGCCACAAAATATTGGATCAGCGCAGATCGACGTAACCTGTTCTGAATCATTGATGAATCAGTTTGATGTTATCAATCCAAACATGTGCTTCTCCGCCAGTGAAATTCGTTGGCAATGCTGCAAATACAATTATTTTGGTATTGCTTAACTGCGCCTGATTAATGGTATTCGTGAGGCTGATGTATACTTTATTCCACGTCTCCCTGGGATTCAGACCAACAGCAAACTGCCGGTAAGAAGGAATGATTGCCGAACTTCCGGAAATGCCAAATACAAAAGGAACATCATTTTTATAATGCACTTCCAGATAAATTGGCGTGCCATTTAACGGCAGGTCAGTATATGAAATAGACGCGATTTCGAATAAGGGATTTAATGAGTCCAAAGTTATTCGGCCCGAACCAATTCCTTCAAAAACCTCATCGGAATCAATCTCCAACATCTTTCCTTTTATGAGCTCGCCAAATGTTTTTATACCTCCTTCAAAATCTTCTACAAATCGGATCCTTGAAATGGGATCATACGTAAAAACAGGCTTGATCGTATCCACATTGCCGGGAACTAAATCAACGGTCTGCCTGTACCTGGCCAGAAATGGATAAATATCAGGGGAAGCCTTAATCCCGTTGGCCCGAATCCCGGGAAAAAGATCAATTTGCGTGGCTCCGGTCTTCAGAATCGGGATGCGACCAGGAACTGGAAACACTCCCAGAAAACGAGTTGGTGTATAGGCATACACTTCGGTGATCTGATGGTCCGCTGTCCCCTGACCGGGCAATACCTCGACGTCATAGTCCTCGATGACGATCCAGGCCGGCAACTCCTCCGCTTTATCACATGCACTCATCAGGAGTAGCCCTGCGCAGTAAAGCAGCGTAACTAGTAAATAAGAGCGTGATTTAACCGACATGTACGTTACTTTGGTCTACCTGATCAAGAATTTTGTATGCCAGCTCCAACGCTTTCAATCCATCCTCCAACGGAACCGTCGAGCGCCTTCCCTCCTGAATGGTCTTTGCAAATGTCTCCAACTCCAGCCGGATAGCATTAATAGGCTCAAGAGATGGTGTCTCCATGGTAATCCATTTATTGCCTTTGGGCGTTTCGAGTTCAAAAGATGGCATGCCTTCAGCGGGTGGTTCATGATATAAACGCAACAGGGACGCTTTTCTTTCCAGAAAATCCAAGGAAATGTATGCGTCACGCTGAAACAATCGCATTTTTCGCATTTGTTTCAGCGAAATACGACTTGCTGTCAAATTGGCGACACAACCGTTTTTAAAGGTGATACGCGCGTTGCAGATATCAGGGGTGTCACTCACAACACGCACCCCATTGGCAGAGATGGATGCTACCGGTGAGTCCACCACGGTCAGCAAAATATCCAGATCGTGAATCATCAAATCCAGGACCACCGATACATCCGTCCCGCGTGGATTAAATGTAGCCAGACGGTGAGCCTCAACAAACATCGGTTCCAGTTTGCGCTGGCCCAGTGCCAAAAAGGCCGGATTGAATCGCTCCACATGCCCTACCTGTACCTGGACACCCTTTTCGTTGCGAATTTTAATAAGCTGATAAGCCTCTGCCACGGTATGCGTGACCGGCTTTTCAATGAACACATGACGCCCTGCCTCCAATGCCTGCCGGGCAAGATTATAGTGCGTTATTGTAGGCGTAACAATATCAACGATCTCACTGGAGACAATCAATTGTTGGGGATCGGAAAAGGCTGGAACGTGGAACATCTCAGCAACAGCGGCAGCAACCAACGGATCCGGTTCGTAAAATCCGACCAACTCAAGATCAGGGGATTCCTGAATACATCGCAAGTGAATTTTGCCTAAATGCCCCGCTCCGAAAACGCCATACCTCATGAAAACCTGTTTAATCAATAACGCAGCTTATCCATAAAAAGCTGGTTACCGGAAATACATCAATGTCGCACCAAATACCGTGATCAGGAAAATCAGTACCGAAGCCATTCGAATCGAATACTTCAGGTAATCAGAAAATGCCTGAATATCACCAGACTGCTTCGGGTATTTTAACTGAATTGCTTTGAGTTTCTCCTTGTTAAATACCTCCAAAGCCCCAAACTGAACCCGATGCTGGACCAATACCTTATAGACCTTCATGACACGCACCCTGAAATAAATCTGCAGGAAAAGCATAGCCACAAATAATCCGATCACAAGAGAAACCAATACCGCGTACATCCTGTAAAAGTACCTCTATTCATCAAATTACCGGCAACGATGGCAGATTCAAATTAAAGAATCCATCATAAAAACAGGCAACCATAACCTAGCCTGTACTCAGATACTCTTCAATACTAAGTCAGACCCTCTTAAACGGAGTGCCTGGAAAAGTGAAAAAACATTTAAAAAAATGAGCCGTCCACCTCTACGGCGAACGGCTCATCAAAAATGTACAAGATTCCTTATCTAACCTTTGTCACGACATTGACATCCCCTTTAAAAGTTTCAATTCGTCCATCGGTGAATTCTACCTCAAAGTAATAGACATAAACACCCAACTCGACGGCCTGACCCTTGGTGCGGCCATTCCAGCCATACTGCGGATCATTTGGAGGGATGTTATTTGCCTGGAACATCAGTCCGCCCCAGCGGTCATAGATCTGCATCAATTGAATTTCCTTGACTTTTTTATCACCGTAAAGTGTAAAGTTGTCATTGATAATATTCCCATCTGGCGAGAAGGCATTCGGTATATACACCTTGGTATCCTTCTTTACCACCACAAGCAGATAATCTGTCGCCGTACAACCCGATTTATCGGATACCGTGACCCGGTATTCCTGACTGGTCAACGGGATAATCTTCGTAATCAGACATGAATCACAGGAAAGGAACGTACTCGGTGTCCAGATGACAGCTCCGATTTGGCTCGGTGGAATATTTACGATAGCCTCTACTATGGCACTATCCCCTTCCAGCACCAAAATGCTGTTTGCTGTTAATGTAATCAGTAATTCAATGCCTTCTAGTAAGGTAAATGTCGTATCAAATTTACAGTTATTACTGTCCTCAATCAGTAAAGTGTATGTGCCTGGTCCAAGTGGCGCAAACAACCCACTGTTATTGACTTGACTGTTCAATGAAATCGTATAGGGTGGCTGGCCATTGACTATACTTTTTACCAATAACGCGCCATCTTTAAACCCTTTGCACGTAATCGGATCAATCTCCAGATCAGGTCGCGGTTCATCCGCATTGGCCTGCACAAACACCGAGTCGATCGATACGCAGCCGTTTTCTGTATTTGTCACCGCCAGATTATACCAAGCTGATCCTTCTACCTGCGGTGTCAGCGTATTGCCGCCGGAGATAACTACACCCACATTTGATGACCAGTTAAATGCCGGACTTGGACCTCCATTACTCGCTGTTCCGCTGAGTCCGGTGAGGTAGACATCGCATGGAAGGAATACCGTTTGGCCAGCATCCACAATGGGGAAATCATAATCGCCAAAGATCTCTATCGTATCCCTGTTGGTACATCCGTTGGCCGTATCCTGTACGATGAGATAATAGGTACCGATCACATTTACCAATATGGTCTTCTGGTTGCCGTTCGGAATGAGTGTTTGTGAAGCATCATACCACTGGTACACGATAGTGGCGCCATCCTGTGACTGGCTGGCATCAATCAGCACCTGACTGTCTTTGCAATTCAATCGGCCCGGGTTGGCAACGTTTACAATCGGATATTCTGTTTGGTCTTCAATAAAGAGTTGCTTCGTTGAGGTACAGCCATTGGTCGTATCAATAGCGGTGAGTACGACTAAACCCGGTTGGTTGATAATGACCTGCAATCCATTGGTCGTATTTGCACCCTGAGTCCAAGTGAAAATAACATTGGGCTGACCATCCGTAAATAGCAGGACATTGTCAATGACACAGTTTAACAATTCTGCCGGGTCGGCATAGATAGGTGCAAAAGGGAATACCTTACCTTCGGTCACGACAACCTGATCTATTGGCGACGTACAGTTTTTCGCCAGATCGATGACCTGAAGGAAGTAAGTCCCCGGTACTTTGATCCAAATGGATTGGGATGAACCGACCGTGTTGTTATTGATATCGGTCCAAATATATATCTGATCCGGTCCTGTGGAACTGAGACTGCCATCCAGCAGGACCGAGTCCTGCTTACAGGTGAGAATCCGGTCCGGTCCGGCATTGGCTACCGGCACGCTTGGATCTACGGTAATCTCTACACTATCAATGGCCTGACACTGGTTGGGGTAGGTCACTGTGAGGATGTATACACCCGGGAAACTGACCAAAGGTGAAGGAATCGTAGATGTAAACGAATTAGGACCCGTCCACAAGAATTGGCCATTGGACGGCATAGCTGAGCCCTGTAGTACTGCATTTTTGATAAAACAATCAAACACAAAGCCCGGACCCGCATCCGCTGTTTGGAGGCATTCAGAACAAGGGTCCTGAGTCACTACCAACGTCACTACACATTGTGCATTATTGGCATCGACTATAGTCAGCGTAAGGGGTAGGCCGTTGGCTGGAAGACTATCGATAGTGGCCATACTGCCATAGTTGTATGGACCCCAGGTCTGGCCATTCCAGTTCACCACATATTGTGTCACCGCACCACTTGCCGAGGTAACTGTAAAAGTGGCCGTAAAGAAGTCGTCCGTGGTGATCGGGCCGGTATTATTATTGTTGCAATTCCCAATCACCAGATTGCCTGTTTCCAGAATGCAAGGTTCCGAGCATGGCGGCGGTGGATTAACATTAACGACAATGGTACAGTTGGGGTCATTTGAATCGACCAGTGTTAACACAAACGGACCATTAGCAATCAGGTAGGGGCCAAAAAGCTGCACTGTGCCGTAGGAGAAGGTCACGCCGGGCGTCCCGCTGACATACCATGAACCGGAAGTATTGAGCCCCGTCACCGTCAACTCGAAAGTGAAGATGTCATCCAGAAAGTCACTCCCCGTGCCCAGGTTATCGCACTTGATACTATCAATCGTTGCGGATAGAACACATGTATTTGAGCAAGTGATGAGGTCACCGGCGGTCTGACTAGCAAAACACTGCGGATCATTGCTATCCACAAACATAATAACAGGGTTGGATCCGTCGGCCGGCAGGGTAAAGGTTCCGCCCGTACCGTATGTAAATGTACCTACTGGAATACCTCCCGCAAAGACGTTAAACATATTTCCTGCCCCCGGATTAATCGCTGTTGCGTTTACCGTGAAGACATAGTAGTCATCGACCGGATCGGCATTAGTGCCATTGTCATTACACACTTTTGTAAGGACACTAATGGACAACAGACAATCAGTAGAACATGGATTAAGTGGTCCGATCTGTTGGCTTTTAGAACAACCTTTGACAACATCCGCAAATTGGAGTACAAGTGACTGACCATTTGCAGGAATCGTGAAGGATTGGACTTGACCATAGGCAAAAGGACCCTGGTTAATTCCTGTACTTGTCACGGTATATGTTCCTACATTCCCTTTATTATTATTTACCGTAAACGAGATCGTATAAAAATCATCGGCCGCGTCGCTGGTTGTTCCGTTATTATTACAAAGGACCGTAAAATTTAAAATCTCCAAATCCAGGCCTACTGGAATGACAAATGGCTGGGATACCGAACAATTGAACGTATCACGCGCAAAGGCCGTATAAGATCCAGGTGTCATATTATTGTAGGTCGTCACCGCATTAAAATTATTGTTGGTCAGACTGTACAATACCTGACC
>JBBQMA010000149.1:0-6470 GCA_038328415.1 Chitinophagales bacterium
GCCCTTTTATGGGATGAGGATAACCCACTACCGCCGATTCTACGACTAATGGGTGCGCATTGATGACATTCTCAACCTCGGCTGTCCCGATCCGGTGACCTGATATTTTCAGCACATCATCGACCCGCCCAATAATCCGATACGTCCCATCTGCATCCCGATGCGCACCGTCACCTGAAAAGTATAGATCATCATACACCGAAAAATAGGTCGTCCTACAGCGTTCGTGATCCCCAAAGGTTGTACGTAACATTCCCGGCCAGGGGAAAGAAATACACAACAGACCTTCAACATCATTTCCTTCCAACAGCTTGCCTGAAGGATCTACCAAACAAAGCCTAACTCCCGGAAGCGGCGTCATAGCATACCCGGGCTTAGGCAAGCGGACATTCGGAATGGGGCTGATCATAATGCCTCCGGTTTCTGTTTGCCACCAGGTATCCACAATAGGAACCTTACCCTGCCCAACCCGATTATGATACCAATGCCAGGCCTCTTCGTTAATGGGCTCACCAACCGACCCTAATACTTTCAGGCTGGACAGATCATGACCCTCCACCCATTGGTCGCCTTGTGCCATCAACGCACGGATTGCCGTAGGTGCTGTATAAAACTGATTGACTTTATGTTTGTCGATTATCTTCCAGAATCGGGATGGATCCGGATAGGTAGGCACCCCCTCAAAAAGCATGGTTGTAGCACCGGCCAGCAATGGGCCGTAAAGTATATACGTGTGGCCGGTGACCCAGCCCAGATCTGCCGTGCAACAATAAACATCAGGTTCTTCATATTGAAATACCTGCATAAATGTATACCACGCAAAGACCATATAACCGCCAATAGTGTGCACTACCCCTTTTGGTTTACCCGTTGATCCGGATGTGTATAAAATGAATAACATATCCTCGCTATCCATCATCTCCGGTTCACAGGTATCCGCCTGGCCCTGAATGACCTCATGCATCCAAAAATCACGCCCTTCCGTCCATGTCACTGGCGAACCGGTATTCTGATGGACCAGTACATGGGAAACCGATGGACAACCCATCGCCAAAGCTTCATCCACAACCGCCTTGACCGGAATCTGCTTCGGGCCTCTTTTATTATAATCTGCACAGATGACCATTTTGCATGCTGCATCATGGATACGGTCTGCAAGCGCATTGGCGGAGAATCCTGCAAAAACCACCGAATGAACAGCGCCAATACGCGCACAGGCCAAAATGCTGATAGCCAATTCAGGGATCATGGGCATGTAAAAACAAATCCTGTCACCCTTCGTTATGCCAAGGGCTTTTAAGGCATTCGCCATCTTGCATACATCGTGGTATAACGCCCGGTAGGTAATGGGCCTGACGGCGTCCTTCGGATCATTGGGTTCCCATAAGATGGCTACCTTATCCCCTCGCTTTTCTAAATGGCGGTCCAGGCAGTTTACCGTGATATTCAATTGGGCCCCCAAAAACCACTGAATTCGCGGCTCACGAAAGTTCCATTCCAATACCTTCTCCCATGGCTTATGCCACTCAAACTCCCCTGCTACTTCAGCCCAAAACCCATCAGGGTCTTCAACACTCCGATCATATGCCGCCTTATATTGCGCTTCGTCTTTAATGGGTAGTATCATGATTATCCAATTTTTCCAGGGTTCTAAAGTACCAATTTAATTGATGTTCATCGCCATTTTTACCCGATAATGACTTAAATCATCTCCAGCAAATTGACACAAACGGATTTTTAGTGATTCCGGCCGAACGACAATCAAATTGACCATCACTTCCTTTTTCAGGATGGACCGAAGGTCCGGAATCGCGAAACCATTGGTTTTACCCAGCGTATAACCGGATGGGATATCCTCCTCTGGCGGAGCCCTTGTATATTTGCGCCAGTTTAATCATCATACCAGATTATTACCATGTCACAAAACCAGGAAGACCGGTTCAAAAAGATTGTTTCCCATTGCAAAGAATACGGATTTGTATATCCATCCAGCGAGATCTACGACGGTTTGAGTGCCGTCTACGATTACGGTCCTTATGGTGTTGAACTCAAAAACAATATCAAACAATACTGGTGGCAGGCAATGGTGCAAATGCACGATAACATTACAGGTCTCGATGCTGCGATATTCATGCACCCCAAAACCTGGAAAGCCTCAGGCCATGTCGATGCCTTTAACGATCCGCTGGTGGATAATAAAGACTCCAAAAAACGATACCGAGCCGATGTCCTGGTGGAAAGCCATATCGAAAAAATAGAGGCCAAAGTGGACAAGGAATTGCGCAAGGCCACAGAACGGTTTGGCGAACAATTTAACGAAACCGTTTATCGCGAAACCAATCCCAGAGTAGCCGGCTACATCACTGAAATAAATGCGATCAGCCAGCGGTTGGCTACCTGTATGTCGGCCGGTGATATGGATGGGTTAAAGGCCCTGATTGAAGACCTGGAGATTGCAGATCCGGAGACAGGTTCACGCAACTGGACAGAGGTGCGCCAGTTCAATCTGATGTTCAATACCCAGCTTGGCAACATAGCCGGTGAAGAGGGCAAGCTATACCTCCGTCCGGAAACGGCACAAGGCATTTTTGTAAATTTCCTGAATGTCCAAAAAACGACCCGTCAAAAAATACCCTTTGGCATTGCCCAAATCGGCAAAGCCTTTCGGAATGAGATAGTCGCCAGGCAGTTTATCTTCCGCATGAGGGAATTCGAACAAATGGAAATGCAATTTTTTGTTCGACCGGGCACAGAAATGGAATTTTATCAATTCTGGAAGGAAGCCCGAATGAAATGGCATCTTGCATTAGGCACGCCCAAGGAGCATCTGAAATTTAAAGACCATGACAACCTTGCACATTATGCCAACGCTGCAGTAGATATTCAGTTTGAATTTCCATTTGGATTCAGGGAACTTGAAGGCATCCATAGCCGGACGGATTTTGATCTGACGAGCCATGCTAACCTATCCGGCAAAAAGCTGCAATATTTCGATCCGGAACTCAATGAAAATTATGTCCCGTTTGTGGTCGAAACATCCATTGGTTGTGACCGGATGTTCCTGGCCATGATCAGCGAGGCCTATGAAGAGGAAACCGTTCCCGATGCCGATGGGAAAGACTCAACGCGCACCGTCCTGAAACTCCATCCGGCATTGGCCCCTGTAAAATGCGCCATCCTGCCGTTGGTGAAAAATAAAGAAGAATTGACCGACAAAGCCGAAGCTGTTTTTAATGAATTGCGCTTGCACTTCCCTTGTCAGTATGACGAAAAGGACGCCATTGGTCGTCGTTATCGCCGACAGGATGCCATTGGGACACCTTACTGTGTGACCATCGATTTCCAGACGCTGGAGGACAATACGGTGACAATCAGGGATCGCGATACACTGATACAGGAACGTATTGCAATAGCTGATATCGCTGCTATGGTAAGGGATCGTACGGATTTGGTTGAACTCCTGCGCAAACTGGCCTGATCCGGCTACGCAGCCGGCTATCAACCTATAAACATAAACGACAGCTCGTCAAAAGGACAAGCTGTCTCGTTTATATTTCTGCTGGTCAGTCTTTTATAAGGACCAGGGGACGTTGCACCAGGCCATCAGCCCAACGAATACAAGTCATATAGGTACCGGCTGGCAGAGAAGGGAGATCTATCAGATGTTGAGCAGCCGTCTCGAAGACTATTTTTCCTTCAAGGTCAATTAACTGGAAGCGGGCTCCTAAAGGTATTTCCCAACCTTGTAAATGGACACGGCCACGATTGGGATTCGGAAAAATGGTAAGCGTTTCGCCGTCAATAAGGTCAGACGTTGATGTAGAGATAGAGGCCGTACGAGCAAAAACACCCTGAAATGGGAAGGACAACAAGGTCCCTGCAAAAGCAAATTGAGGTTCATTATTTTCCTGAAAAAAGACACCGCTATTGAATAATCCCTGATTGTTGATCTGAAATTCATCACGAATTGACAGATTATTATTCACGACTAATCCCCATGGATTTTCTGAAAAACCCTCAGTAGCATGCATGCCTGAAATCAGGATTTTATTCTGATCAATCACTTGCAGGTCTCTGGCAAAATCATCACCGGTGCCGCCGTAGTTTGCCTCGCTTTTGATGGCACCATTAAGGGAATTAATCTTCGCTACCATCAATTGCTGGCCGCTACCGACCACCTTGGTGCCCGCAATGATCAAATCCCCATCAGGAAGTCGGCCAATAGCTCTCGCTGATTGTTCAAATAATGTTTGCGTATCAAAATGTTCATTGGACCACAAGGATGTTAATGAACTATTCGTGCCGATTAACCGGACACCGGAAGAAACCGGAACACTGATCTGGTAAGAGGTGCCTGCAAGCACAAATCCGCCGCTGGGCAACTCGACGATATCGTACGCTATTTCGTTAAGCTTCTTTTGGGTAAAAAATTGAAATACGGAGGTGCCGTAGCTGGCATCAAGAATATAGGCCACCATTGAATTGCCAGTGACATTTCCCTGTGTTACCACACGGGTGCCTGCCACGGCATATCTGTTACCACTTATACTGCGAATCCTATAGGCGTCGGCATCACTATTTGTGGGTCCCAGTGTCTTCAATGTGGCTGAAAGCTCGCCCGTGGAGGTGAGCTCCTGTACAGCGATTTTTCGGGCAGGGTCGCCCATGCGACAGGTTACACAATAACCGATGGCCAGGTATTTGCCATTCAATTCTATGATATCTCTATAGGCTTGTTCAGAGCCGAACGAATGCGTTTTTTCCCAAAGAATGTTACCACATCCATCAACTTTCATGACGAGTGCATCGGTATTTTTTTGACCGGCAAGCAGAAAGTTGTTGTCTGACGTCCGGATAATACGGTGAATGAGCACATCATCCAGGTTCAATCCGTAAGTGACAACTTTTTCTTCGCAGTTTTGTGCAAAAGCAAAGGGCAGGAATAACACTATTCCAAAAATAGAGAGTAAAAATTTCATAAACGATTAAGATATGTGGGAAAGGAATAATGTGAGCACGTGGGCAAAAACCACACCAAAGTTAGCCGTTCTTGGGGTGTACCAGCGTCATTTCATCGACGATATGTCGTGCACCGGCAAATTTGTCAATAATAAACAGGATATACCGGGCATCTACCATGATATTCCTACAAATGGATGGATCGAAGTTGAGGTCACTCATTGTGCCTTCCCAAACCCGGTCAAAATTGAGTCCTATGAGATTGCCATTCGCATCAATGGCCGGACTACCGGAGTTTCCCCCGGTGGTGTGGTTTGATCCGATAAAACAAACGGGCATTTGATCTCCTTCGCCATATGGACCATAATCCTTGTTCTTTTCCAGCTCAAGCAATCTGGCCGGCGCATCAAATTCATAATCACCCGGGATATGCTTCCGGACGACACCCGAAAGCCACGTTTGGGCCTCATAGCGGGGAACCCCTTCAGGCTGGTATCCTTCTACTTTGCCAAATGTAACGCGCAAGGTGCCATTGGCATCCGGATAGGCGCTTTCCCCAGGCATGATCTCGAGCTTTGCAGCCATGAATAATCGCATCTGTGCATCCATCCGGCTTTGCAGGGCGGCCATTGGTTTGGCTACCCGCGTGACATAATCTTCCTGTAGTGTATTATACAATGCGATCAAAGGATCTTTGGCAAGCGTGGCTATGACGACGCCAACCGAATCCTGGAGCAAATTCATGACCGACTCACCCTGTGAAAGCATACTTTGGCCGAAGAGCAATTTTGTATTCGATGCGGCCCGATCTCCAGAGAAGTCGTTAAAGATCCTTTCATGGGCACGGGAGCGATCACCTTTGGCCGCATACATTCGCATGAGTGCGGTGAAAACCTGTTGATCTAGGTCAGCCCGATACCCCTTGTAAAAACCATTCAACCCCGGCAACACTTTTTGCAAATATTCCTGATACCCCGCCGCTCCGTTTTCCACATATCGTTGCGCAAGGGTAGAGAGTATGCGAGCCGGCGTAAAAACTTCGATGTGCCGCAATACAATTTCATTATGATACTGTGCGGCAACTTCCATGGGTGTTATTTCAGCAACTAATTGATCGAGCTCTGTCAGTACGTTTTTATACGCCGGATAATATTCCAGTTGTTCGTTCAATTCCAATTCATCACTTCGTTTTTGCTCCACTGCTTTTGTTTGTTCAAGACCCTGGTTTTCACCGATCCATTTTTTCCAGGCATTGGCAACACTGGCGTATTTGGCCGCATATTGGAGCTTGGTGCCTGCATCTGCACGCATGGCAGTATTCAGAATCTGCAATGCGGTATCACGTATTGCGATACGAGGAGGATTGACTGAGCGCTGAATCATTTCCAATCCTGAAGCTGGGAGGTATTGCTGTGTACGACCGGGAAAGCCAAAGACCATCGTAAAATCACCTTCGCTAACGCCGTCCATGGACACGGGCAGAAAATGGGATGGATTGTAGGGAAAGAGTG
>JBBQMA010000150.1:0-6464 GCA_038328415.1 Chitinophagales bacterium
TGCCGATAGCGTAGTCTTTTCCTTTTTGCTGCAATGGTCCACGGTATCGGATGCTGATGACTATAAGGTCGAAGTGGCTACATCGCCGGCATTTGGCAGCCATATTGTGATAGCACAAACGGTGAGGGACACCTTTTTGCCAGTCAGCCTGCTGCCATCCACACGTTATTATTGGCGGGTTTCACCGCGCAATATTTGTGGCCTGCAGCCAGCAAGGAGGGTATGGGTATTCCGGACAGTATTGGAAGAATGTGCGGATTACACGCCGGGGGTACTACCCATTGTAATACCGGCTGACGAGGCGTTTATTACCAATTCCATTATCCCTGTTCAAGGCCCGGGAAAGGTGGCCAAAGTCAGTGTTTTTGTTGATCTGACCCATGCCAAACTTGAAGATATTACCCTGCGGTTGTTACACCCATCGGGCAATGCCCGTAGCGTATACGCCAAATCCTGTGTCGATGGGGAAGATATCCAGGCCACCTTTGCCGATGATGGTGATCCCTTTACCTGCTCTGGTCAGCAACCAGCAGTAACTGGTACAATCCAACCCGCCACAGGACTTTTTACAAATCTTACCGGTCAGAACGTGGCAGGCAACTGGGCGCTTCGGATCATTGATGATTTCCCACAAGGTGGTGGTGTGTTGAATAACTGGTCGCTGAACATATGCAAACACCTGCCTCCCCCACCGACTCCGGTGCTTACCCATCTAGACACCTTGGACGGATCCTATTGCCAGGCGGTTGTATTGAGTAGTTTAGATCTGGGTCTGTCGGATACGCTTCAGGGAACCTTAGAATTACTCCTTCGGGAGGCACCGGCTAACGGTATTCTCCTGCTGGCCGGCATCCCGATCCACCCGGGCGACATCTTCACGATGGCCGACATCGAAAATGAGCAGGTCACTTATCTGCATGACGGTTCACTCTTATGGACGGATTCCATGTTGATCGACGGGTATAACAGCTCGTCGAAGGGCTGGTTGCCCGGGCATGTATTGCTTGTGCGCATTACCCCTCGACTGGCGGCATCGGTGACATTACTGGCAGAGGTGCTTTGTCCGGGCGATGCGAATGCGCGTGTGGAGGTGCAGATCAACAGTTGCCGTCCGCCTTACAGCTATCGGTTGATGCCGAATGGCCCCTGGCAGGGTGACGTGGTTTTTGAAAATTTGCAGGCGGGTGTTTACCAGTTTGAAGCCAGAGACAGTAATGGATTTACCGCGATTACGATACCATATGAAATTTTTGACCCTGAAGCCCTTTTGGTGAGTGCATTCCTAAAGGGTGATACCCTCCTTTTGGAAGGGATGGGTGGTGTGGGGCCTTATACTTTTTCGATCGGACTGGATACTAACAGCATCGGCGTATTTGTGCTGCCGACATCGGGCAGTTATGAGGTGCAGGTAAAAGATTCGAATGGTTGTGTATATAATAAAACGTTTGACCTTGAGCTGCTTCAGGCGGCCTACAGCACGGCACCAATTGCCTGTTTTGGAGAAGCCTCTGGAGCCATACTGATTTTAGCTGGTGGCGGTCAACCGCCGTATGTTTATCGGCTTAATGGGAGTAACTGGCAGTCGGATTCACTGTTTACCGGTTTGCTGGCCGGAACGTATGTGGCTGAATTGCAGGATGCATCCGCTGCAGTGTTGTTTCTGGATATGATTACATTGGATCAACCGGATGAACTTATTCTGGCGGCCAGTCAGCCACAGGACAGCACAGCGATTCTGGCAGCTACCGGTGGCACACCACCCTACCTTTACCAGCTGGATGGCGGTATTTTACAGCAGGATTCAATGTTTGGATCCCTAGCCAAGGGCACCTATCTGTTTGTTGTAGAAGATATCAATGGCTGCTTAGATAGTACCATACTTACGATCGTGTCCTCATCGTTCACCAATGGGACCGGAGAGGCTCCAAATGTCCTTTTATATCCCAATCCTTCCTCAGGTTCGTTTTGGGTAGAAATAAGTGGACCGGACTATCAAGACTGGCGATGGAGCTTACAGGATGTATTGGGCCGGGATGTAGTATCAGGTATGAGTCTGGGATCAGGTTGGTCCATCGATCAGCATGGTCTGGCATCAGGGCTTTATTTCCTGCGGGTGGAAAGCGTGTCTGGCCGAACGGTGGTACCGGTTAGGATTGGGGATAGGTAGGTGGTATTCGTTCTTGCGTTTGATCACAGATTGCAAATCATGACCGTAGCGAAGGTCGAAGGTCAGGAGCTGGAAGCTGAAGGTCGAAGGTCTGAAGGTCGAAGGTCGAAGGAGGATGATCGAATATTAAAAATCATGACCGTAGCGTCATGACAGACGGAGTCGTTGTTGGTTGATCGGTGTTCGTTTGAAGGACAACCATGAGTAACCGCCCCTTTGAAGGACAACCATAACAACCGCCCTTTTGAAACTTCGCAATAACGGAACAACGAAATAACTCCTTAATCCTACGTGTCGTCCAGTACGTCTTCGTTGTGTTCTCAAGACGATGCTTCGCTTGCACTTCGCCTGTTTTGATGTTTCAACTGCGAGAAATCATGTTATGTCAATTATGATTTCCCTAGAAATAACCCCTTCGAAACAACGCCCACACGAAATAACGACACAACCCCCTCGTCATTTTTATTAATTTCGCCCCCTATGGTAGATCCTGAAGTTAAATTAAAGCAAATCGAAGCTGAAATTCAACCCTGGTTGCCGATGATGGGCAAATTAGCCGATCAGGTGCAGGATCAGGATATTTCACGATACCCGATATTTGTTGTGCATCCGGCTACCATCGAACTGGGACTACCGGTTATAGAAAAGGGAGAACAGAGCCGTTGGTCCATTCATATCAGTACATTGGAGGAGTTTTCTACCAAACAAATTATTCAACCTGAAAAATTGGAAGATTTTAAACAAGTGTATAAAGATCCAGCGGAGCAACTTTGTTTGTTCCTCCTTTCTGACCTTGGGGCAACATTCATTTTTATCCCCCGCAAGGATAAATAGGTAGAATATTACTTTCCGCGATGGTGCTTGCCGGTTGGTAATTGACACGACGCTTTTAAGAACTATGATCCGAGAAATTGTACATTCGGGAATGAACTGGCTGATTGAAACCGCTGGTGATATGGTGGGTTTGATTTACCCCAGGTTGTGTGCTGCCTGTGGCAAAGAGCAACCTACCCGAACAGATTGTCTCTGCATTTCGTGCCAGTTCATTCTTCCCTTTACGGATTACCATAAGGTGCCTGAAAACGGCATGGCCCTGCGTATTAAAGGCCGATTCCCGATAGTTGCCGCCACAGCGATGCTTTATTTTGTTAAAGATTCTCCGGTGCAGGATTTACTGCATCGCATTAAGTATCAGGGTCAACAAAAGGCAGGCGTTGATCTTGGAAAATTGTACGGAAACCAACTGAAGGACCAACCTATATTTCGAGATATCGATGTGATCATTCCCGTTCCCTTACACCCTTCACGCGAGCATCAGCGCGGTTACAATCAAAGTGCTTGTTTTGCGCGGGGATTAGGGGAGGCGATGCATTGCATAGTTCTTGAAAATGGCTTACGACGACGAAGGGCAACAGAAACTCAAACGCATATGAATCGGCGGGAGCGACTTATCAATACGGAGAATGCTTTTGAAGTGCAAAAGCCTGAATATATCATTGGAAAACATATCCTCCTGGTGGATGATGTCATGACCACGGGTGCCACACTGGAAGCATGTGCTTTGCCGTTACTTGAACAGCAAGGGGTGCGAATCAGTCTTGTGACCATCGCCATTGCCCAGGAATAGAGTTGTATTTAAAGATTACGCCCTTAGATTCAGGAAATTCCGGAATCCAAAACTTGCGTAAGGTGTAGAGGTCTTTAAATTATAGCCAGCATCCAGGAAGATTTCCATGTTTTTGAAATAGTCCCTGATCCGGAAATAGCTTAATTCTGCACCCACCGTGTATTGCACTTCTTTAGGCTGGAAAGCGTATTGGATGCCGGCTTTACCTATGGCAGAAAATGCATTGGAGTTGTGCCGTGAACACTGGTTTCCGTTGCTCCTCCAGAGCCCTGCTCCGGCTTCGAGACGAAGGAATGGATTCCAGGACACGGTGTTTTCAATTTCATCCGACTCAAAATTGGCGGTTACCGTCGTGCCCCCACTGAATTTTGTCATCAGGTTGTGTGTGCCCATACCAAAGCCCACATCCATTCCAAGTCCCGAATTGGTGGTAATGGCATCAAGTTGCGGAGCGTGCGCATAGATTGAGGGTACATCGAGGAAAAGGCGCAATTCCTGGGCCCGTACACTGATCGTACAGCAAAAAAGGATAAGTCCTACAGCTAAACAATTCTTCATAGTTTATGATTGTATGACGGTAAGATAACCCATTTCTAAAAAATGCTGCCTAGTGACCTCTTCAGGAAGGTTATCTTTGCATTTCGAATAGCTATATGAGTGACCCAATTAAACACGAATGCGGCCTTGCTGTGGTTCGTCTTTTGAAACCAATTAGTTATTACCAGGAGACCTACGGCAATCCGCTCCATGGGTTGCAGAAGATGCGCCTGCTTATGCAAAAGATGCGCAACAGGGGGCAGGACGGGGCAGGACTGGTTACCATCAAACTGAACAGTAAGCCCGGTGAGCGATATATCAGCCGCCGACGCAGCGTAAGTACCGATTATCTAAAGGACCTGTTCACCGGCATCTATGGTCATTTTGAGCATCTGGCACCGGAAGAAATTGCCGATGTAGAAAACCTGTACCACAATAAACCCTACACCGGCGAATTGCTCATGGGCCACCTGCGATATGGCACCCATGGCGACAATTCGATAGAAACCTGCCACCCGTTTCTTCGGCAGAATAACTGGATAACCCGAAACCTGGTGCTGGCCGGCAATTTCAACATGACCAATGTCGATGAGTTGTTTCAGCAATTGGTGGATCTCGGCCAGTATCCCAAGGAGCGTTCGGACACGGTCACTGTCATGGAGAAGATCGGGCATTTCCTTGATGACGAGGTACAGCGCCTGTATACCTGGTTTAAACCGGACGGGTATGATAACCAGCAGATCAATGAAATGATCATTGAGCATCTGGATGTCCAGCGTTTGTTACGCCGCGCTACCCGCAAATTTGATGGTGGTTATGTCATCGGTGGTTTGTTGGGACATGGGGATAGCTTTGTTATGCGTGATCCTGCGGGCATTCGCCCGGCGTATTATTATGCTGATGATGAAATCATCGTAGCCGCATCCGAACGCCCGGCTATTCAAACAGCACTGAATGTGCATTTTAATGATGTGCGCGAACTCACCCCAGGTCATGCACTCATTATCAAGCGCAATGGCCAATGGGAAGAACTGCCTTTCACAGAGCCACGCCAACGTGCAGCCTGCAGTTTTGAACGTATCTATTTTAGCCGTGGTACGGATAGGGAGATATATAACGAACGCAAAAAACTTGGCGAACTACTAGCCCAACCCGTGTTGGAAAGCGTAAAGTATGACCTCGAAAACACCGTGTTCAGTTTTGTGCCTAATACGGCGGAGGTTGCTTTTTTTGGATTTACACAGGGCATTGAAAAAATAGAGAGCCAACGCAAACTGAATGATATTTTAGCGCTTGGAACTAATCCGGATGAACAGGCCCTTCGGCGAATTATTTCCCGCAGTGCACGCGTTGAAAAACTCGTGGTAAAGGATGAAAAATTAAGAACGTTTATTAGTACCGATCAGGCGAGGGGCGACTTGGTGTCGCATGTGTATGATGTTACCTATGGCATTATCCGGGATCATGTGGATACGGCGGTATTGCTGGATGACAGCATTGTTCGGGGCACGACGCTACAGGAAAGTCTTATAAGGATCGTTGCAAGGCTGCGGCCTAAAAAAATTATCATTATTTCTTCGGCTCCTCAAATTCGGTATCCGGATTGTTACGGTATTGATATGTCTAAAATGGGCGAATTTGTTGCGTTCAAGGCGCTAATTAATCTTCTAAAAAGGGATAATAAAGCCTATTTATTGGAGGAGGTCTATGCACAATGTAAAGATGCCGAGTCGCAGTCACTTGCTGAAACACGAAACGAAGTGATATCACTGTATAACGAATATTCGGCGATGGAAATTTCTGCTGAAATAGCAAAAATTGTCACTCCACCCGGTTTGGAAATTGAAGTGGAGGTTATTTATCAGACTCTCGAAAACCTGCACATCGCCTGCCCAAATCATAAAGGGGATTGGTATTTTTCAGGGAAATATCCCACACCTGGCGGCAACAGGGTGGTAAATCGGGCATTTATTAATTATATGGAGAAGAAGAACGTGAGGGCGTATTGAGGTTATGAGTTGAAATGTTGAATTGTTGAAATGTTTAGCGTTTAGACGTTGAGGGTTTAGGAAGGTTACAGTCGTAGAACTTTAGAATCGTTTAGCGTTTAGGAGGTTTGTCATCCTCCCAACA
>JBBQMA010000151.1:0-6428 GCA_038328415.1 Chitinophagales bacterium
ATTTTGAGTCTGTTTCAAAGGAAGCGGTTAAGAGAGTCGAAAACCAGCTAAATAAAAGACCTAGGAAAAGGTTTGATTTTAGAACGCCAATTGAAGAATTTAATTTATCAACCAAAGTTGCATTTGCGACTTGAATTCAGGAATTTAATTTATCAACCAAAGTTGCATTTGCGACTTGAATTCAGGCTATAAATATATTGGAATACTTCAAAAATCCTTCGGCATTAATCACCATCGCCAGTACAATGATTTTTAAGCTTAGAGAAATGAAATATTAATGCACATCTTAGCTGCGTAGCTGCGCCACATGAATAACAAAATAAATTCAGTTCATTTTAGCTCAGTAGGAGCGACATTACCAGTAGAGTTTAGGGTTTAGAAACAGTCGGCATTAGTCAAGACGCTACGGTCTTAATCTGCGAGCGGTGGTCAAGACGCTACTGTCTTGATCTGCGAGCGGGCGGTTTTGAAATGTCCAAACAACAAACCCCAAACATCTTGCCTTAATGCCAAGGAAATTATCCCTAGTTGTTTGATGTTGGGTGTTGGGGGGGGGACAAACACCAAACAACAAACCCCAAACATCTTGCCTTAATACTAATGCCTTACCTTCACAGCATACTCAATAATGCAAATGGCGAACCTAGATGCACTGCGTCAACAACTGGGCGATAACCTGAATTTGGATGATCTGCATCGGACCATATATGCCACTGATGCTTCCGTTTATAGGGAAAAACCTTACGGCGTAGCCTGGCCGCGAAATGTGGAGGATGCTCATGCGTTACTGGAATTTGCAAAATCAGAAGGTATCCCTCTCATCCCCCGAACAGCAGGCACCTCCCTGGCCGGCCAAGTCGTAGGACCAGGACTGATCGTTGACTTTTCCAGACACATGAACAGGATCCTGGAAATTAATCCGGATACCAAAACCGTAACTGTGGAACCAGGCGTTATTCGTGACAGCTTAAACGCCGCCCTTAAAAGCCACCACATCTTTTTTGGTCCCAATACATCGACCGCCAACCGATGCATGATCGGGGGTATGGTAGGAAATAATTCCTGCGGCTCCACAAGTATTGTCTATGGCAGTACAAGGGACAAACTTTTAGCGCTCGACACCATCCTCAGCGATGGTTCTGCGGCTCGATTTGAATCCCTTAGTCCTCTACGTTGGGAAAAAGCATTGCGTAGCTCCGGCATGGAAGGCCGATTGTATCGCCAAATGAACGGCCTGCTCACTCAACCCACAACCCAAGTCGAGATCCGTCAGCGTTACCCCAAGCCTACTATCCATCGTCGCAATACAGGCTATGCACTTGATATGCTTTTGGATGCGGCTCCGTTTACGCCTGGAGGTCCCGATTTTAACTTCTGTCGGCTGCTGGCCGGATCTGAAGGTACGCTCGCACTGAGCCACACGATTACATTACAATTAGACCCCCTGCCACCTCCCCATCTCGTACTGGTCTGTGCCCATTATCGCAGCATGCGTGAGATGACAGAAGCCGTACTTGTTGCCATGAAGCATCCGCTTTTTGCTTGTGAATTAATGGATAAAACAGTACTGGATTGTACCAGGGCCAGTCGCGAACAGCAACAAAATCGATTCTTCCTGGAAGGTGAGCCTGCTGCAGTTCTAATCATGGAATGCAGGGGCATAACGCCTGAGGCAGCGGAATATCAGGCGGATTTACTCATCGCCGATTTGAAGGCGCTCGGCTCTGGATATGCCTTTCCTATAGTTAAACCGCCCTTGGCCGAACGGGTGTGGGACCTGCGTGCAGCCGGCTTGGGTGTATTGGCCAACCTGCCCGGTGATGCCAAAGCAGTGGCTTGCATCGAAGATACTGCAGTGGCTCTGGAGGACCTTCCAGATTACATGGACGATTTGGATGGGATCATAAAAGGATTTGGACAGCGGGCAGCCTACTTTGCCCACGCCGGGGCAGGAGAGATCCATGTGCGCCCGATTCTCGATCTGAAAAAAACGACTGACCAGGAAATCTTCCAAAATATCACAGCTTCCGTAGCCGGTCTGGTGAAAAAATATCAGGGTAGCTTCTCTGGTGAACATGGCGATGGTCGCCTCAGAGGTAGTTTTATTCCTGAGATCTTCGGTCCCGTTATTACCCCAATTTTCGAACAACTCAAAGAAACCTGGGATCCCCTCAACCTGCTTAATCCAGGCAAAATAACCGGCGTGCCGCCCATGCTGCACAACCTGCGCTACACGCCAAATCAGCCTACAAGAACCTTCAATACCCTGATGGATTTTGATGACGCCGGCGGCATACTCAGAATGGCCGAACGCTGCAATGGATCCGGCGACTGCCGAAAGTTGCCTTCAGGTGGAGGCACGATGTGCCCTAGTTACCATGCCACGAGGGATGAAAAAGACTCGACCCGCGCCAGGGCAAATGCGCTGAGGGAATACCTGACACACAGTGATCGAAGTAACCCCTTTGATGAGCCAGCCCTCAAGGAGGTGATGGACCTCTGTCTAAGCTGCAAGGGATGTACAAGAGAATGCCCATCCGGAGTGGATATGACAACCCTCAAGTCGGAGTGGCAATATCAGGTTTACCAGACAAAAGGCATTCCGCTTCGTGCCCGCCTCTTTGGCCAGATCGATCGCTGGAATCGTATTGCTGCATTTGCCCCCGACTTGGTAAATTGGATTACTGCGCTCAGCCCTGTACGTAAGTGGATAAACAGACTAGCAGGTATCCATGAGGTACGTCAACTTCCCACTTTGAACAGCATATCTTTTTCCCGTTGGTTCCAAAAAGCAGGACAACATATCCCGGTCAAACAACCTCTCCGTGGTCAGGTGTGGCTATTTGCAGATGAGTTTACAACTCATTACGATTTGCCGGTAGGACAGGCAGCGGTGCGTTTATTGCACGGCCTGGGGTATCAGGTTGCAATCCCTCCGCATGTCGAAAGCGGAAGGGCTGCTATGTCCAAAGGCCTACTCCGTCATGCCCAAAATGTGGCTCGAAGGAATATTTCAGCTCTACAACCACTAGTACATGAACATCGTCCTTTAATTGGATTGGAACCTTCTGCCATTCTTTCCATTCGGGATGAATATCTGCGATTAGCAGGCGCCGAACTGAAGGCCAAGGCAGACGCATTGGCTGGAAACACCTTCCTCCTTGAGGAATTTCTGTACAGAGAAGCAAAGGCGGGCCGAATCAGTCAAGCAGATTTTGACACCTCCGCCAGGCATATTGTTCTCCATGGGCATTGCCATCAAAAAGCGTTAAGCGAACAAAGCCAGTCCGCATTTATCCTTGGGCTACCGGTGGGTCATCGGGTAGAAATCTTGCCTACGGGCTGCTGTGGGATGGCTGGTAGCTTTGGCTATGAAAAGGAACATTATCGAGTGAGCCAACAAATAGGAGAATTGGTCTTATTCCCAGCATTGCGAATCCTTTCAAAGGACACCATTATCGCTGCTTCGGGCCATAGTTGCCGACATCAGATTAAAGATGGCGTAGGATTAAATGCAAAACATGTAGCAGAGATACTTGCCGAAGCGCTTAATGGTTGAAGGCGTTGTTTCGTTGGGCGTTGTTTCGCAGGTTCGTTGTTTCAAAAAACAAAATTCGAAACCATGGACCTAGAAGGCTCATACTTCCTACTTTCAGCTTTCAGCTTCGACCTTTCGACTTTCAGACCTTCCAGCTTTGAGCATCCAGCTCCTGACCTTAGACCTATACAAATACCACCCCGCAGGGGTTAAAATTTGGACCTTCCAGCTTTCAGCTTTGGGCATCCAGCACCTGACCTTCGACCTTCCACTGGTTACTTTTTAGCACAACAACAAATGACAAGCCCCGCCGGCGATCCAAACGATGGCCAATAAGTGATATGTCTGGATGGAGACCGAATAAGACCACTAAGATTATTTTAGACGCCTACAACTTAGTGACCAATATTTTATCAATCCGCTGACCATCTTTATCAATCACCTCCAACTCATAATTATCAACAATAATTTTATCACCAATATCTGGAAGCGTATGACTTTGGTGAATGATAAGCCCGGCTACTGTGGTGAAACTTGATTTGTGAACTTCATTTAGCTCAATATCAAAATATCTAATAAAATCCAGAATACTGTATTGCCCATCCACAAACCAACTTTTATCATCTCTGGCCGTAATCTGATATTCATCCTGGTCCGCCTCAGTGACATCACCTACCAGTGCATCAACGACGTCGTCCATGGTGACTATTCCCAATGTGGTACCATACTCATCAACCACAATGCCGTAGTGCATCTTTTCTTTCTTAAATAACTCCAACACAATATAAGCATATGCATTTTCATTTAAAAAAACTGGTTTTTTAATATACTCAGTGATGCTGAAATTGTCTTCTGACTTAGGGGAGAATAGATCCTTCAACAATACGATACCTATAATATCATCCAGATTATTATTATCACATACCGGATAAGCTGAATGTTTTTCGGCATTAATTTTACGTTTGATCGTATCCCAGGAATCATCCGAGCTGAAAAATACAATTTCACTCCTGTGCGTAAAAAGTGTATTCACTTTCCTGTCGCCAAGTTCAAAAACCCGCTCTACTATATTTTGTTCAATATCCTGTATCTCTCCCCCCTCCGCACTTTCCTTAATTATGGATTTAATCTCCTCTTCAGAAACCTTACTGCCGACCATTTTTTTTATTCCCATGATCCGCAGTAGGAGATTATTTGAATGGGTTAATAACCAAACAAATGGCGATGCAAAAATAGACAAAATGCGCATCGGCTGGGACAAAACAATGGCAATAGGCTCAGGAAAGGTCATGCCTAATCGCTTAGGCAATAACTCACCTAAAACTATGGAAAGATAAGTTATAAATAAGACAATTATTCCCACTGATAAATTGCCAGCATAAGGGACAAGGAATTCAAATTGAATTAAAAAATCATAAACATCATTTGTCAGATTTTCACCACTGTAAACACCCAATAAAATACCAATCAGGGTAATACCTATTTGAACGGTTGATAAAAATTTGGTGGGATTTTCAGATAATTCTATAGCTGCCTTTGCGCCCTGACTACCCTTTTTTCTGGCGATATCTAATTTAAATCGGCGGACAGATACAAGGGACATCTCCGCCATTGCAAATATACCATTAAGAAGAACCAGCCCAATTATTATTATTATTTCCATTTTAATTTTATCCTATTATTTGCCGAAAAAGGGACTTGGACGATTGCATTTCATATTTTAATCCCTTTTTCAGCATTGGCAACACATTGCCAAAAAAAAATTCAACGACCACTTATGCCTCCCCTAATGTCCGCCCAATATCCACCCTGCGCGCCTGCAAAGCCGGTATAATAGATGCCAATAGTCCAAAAACCAAAATGGCCAGGAACAAAAAACCTTCCTCCGGTAAAAATATCCAGGGGTCAAAAGAATAGCGCCATTCCTGCTCCAATATACGGCCGGCAAACCAAATGCCACCATGGGCAAACATCAACCCAAATATACCGCCTAAAAAGGCCATTAATAAACCTTCCTGAACAATAAGCCGAAATAACCCAAACGGCGAACTACCCATTACACGCATCAGCGCCAACTCATACCGTCGCGCTTGCAGTGAACTATATAATGAGACAAAAATACTCAGACCCGATACGGCTAGAATGACCCATGCCAGCATCCGCAACAATGCCGCTCCGGCACCCAGCATGCTATACAATCGATTTAATTCGATCGCTGGGGACGCCGCCTGCATTGACGTATTCTCATTAATATTCCTTGGCAGATTCAGGGTCAGGTGATTCCGCACCTTGAAGCGAATAAGTAGGTTAGTGATTTCCTTCCCTGCAAGATCCGATGCCGGATCTACACTTTCCTCAACCACATCATGGTCGTGGTCGTGGTTCGCATGGTCATGGTCATGCTCCGATGCGGGCGCCAACTCCTCGGCCACCTGAGCCTCATGTGCATGGTCATGTACCATCCAGACGCTAGCCGTAGGACAAAGCAGCAATTGATCAGCTACCGTACCAGAGGGTTTTAAGATGCCCACTAATCGAAAAGCATGTGCATCCGCATGAATAAGGTCATCGTTGTCATCCAACCCATGTGTACTCTGGAATGTATCGCCAATCTTAAGTCCAAGTAGCTTGGCCACCCTGTAGCCGGCTAGCACTTCCATCGGCTTGGAAAAGAGATTTCCCGCAGCCACTTCCAGATTATATAACGACAAAAAATTGGTGTCCGTCCCAACAATACGGTATCCCTTATAGCTGTCTCCCAATGCCAACGGCACCGCAAGTCCAATCAATGGATGATCCTTGCGCATAAAAGGAGCGGCCTCTTCCAGACTTATATTGCCCGTAGGGACGTCAATATGATACATCCCGGAAAGGATGAGTTGGAGTGGGC
>JBBQMA010000152.1:0-6424 GCA_038328415.1 Chitinophagales bacterium
CCTGGATGAGTATGTCATCGGACAGGATGATGCAAAAAAAGTATTGGCTGTAGCTGTATACAATCATTACAAACGCCTCAATGCACCCCGAACAAAGGATGAAGTAGAAATAGAAAAATCGAACATCTTATTTGTAGGGTCAACGGGCACAGGTAAAACCCTGCTGGCTAAATCCATTGCCCGATTGCTTAAAGTACCTTTTGCCATTGTCGATGCGACTGTTTTTACGGAAGCAGGATATGTTGGCGAAGATGTAGAAAGCATAATTTCCAGATTATTACAAGTGTGTGATTATAATGTGGAACAAGCCGAACGCGGTATTATTTATATCGATGAGATTGACAAAATAGCAAGAAAAAGCGACAACCCTTCCATTACGAGAGATGTCTCCGGCGAGGGTGTCCAACAAGCATTACTAAAAATGTTGGAAGGAACCAATGTGAATGTTCCCCCAAATGGAGGCCGCAAACATCCGGAACAAAAAATGATCCTGGTGAATACGCAGAATATTCTGTTCATATGTGGCGGAGCGTTTGATGGTATTGAAAAAGTGATTGCCCGGCGAATCAATACACAGGTCATTGGATACAAACACACTGAAGACAAACTCGTAGATAAGGAACAACTTCTTCGGTATATCAACCACCAGGACTTGCGGACTTTCGGACTCATACCTGAATTGGTTGGTCGCCTGCCAGTTCTAACATGGCTTGAGCCGCTTGATATTGAATCATTACGTCGGATCCTTACCGAACCCAAAAATGCCCTCACCAAACAATACCAAAAACTGTTGGCACTGGAGGGCATTGAGCTCCACTTCGAACAGGGAGCATTGGATTTCATTGCTGAATGTGCATTACAGTACAAATTAGGCGCACGTGGCCTCAGGTCCATTCTTGAAGCAATCATGACAGATGCTATGTTTGAATTGCCGTCATCCAAGGACGTAAAATCCTTAACTATTGATCGGCCTTATGCCGAACAAAAATTGGCACGATCGAAAATTAGCCTACTCAGGGCGGCCTGAAGATTTGATCGTATGTATTAAAACGCAGCAAGGGGCCCTTGCTGCGTTTTATTTGGATAGCAGAATATTTGGTTAAAACGATTATATTCGTTTTTAAATCATTTTTTAACCTAAACTAACCAAACATGCAAGCTATTCTCGGACTCGGCAAGTACTTATTTGCTATCCCCTTCCTCATCTTCGGCATATTCCATTTGATGGGTGCAGATGCCATGGCACCTATGGCTTTTGGGAGTTCAATTCTGGTTTATCTCACTGGGATTGCTTTGATTCTGGCAACAGTCAGCATTTTTATTGGTAAATATGATAAATTAGCCACCGTTTTGCTAGGTGTCTTTTTGCTACTGACGGTTGCATTAGTCCATATGAGTGGGGCTATAGATGGCGACCAGGCAGCTACGGGTAATGTATTGAAAGACCTTAGTCTTTCCGGAGCTTCATGGCTCTATGCCGGTCATATTGCCCGTGATAAGTCAATTATTGGCTAACGATCAGTACCAGAATTATAAAAATGGCGCTCCAGTGGAGCGCCATTTTCATTTATTCCTAATTTGAATTGTCCTATTCAAATTACATTTGTCCAATGCGTTATTTTATTGAATTATCCTATGTTGGTACCGGATATGGCGGTTGGCAATCGCAACCGAATACAAATAGTGTCCAACAAACGTTAACTGATGTTCTACAAGTGCTCCTGCGCCAACCACTCCCTATCACAGGTTGCGGTAGAACGGACGCCGGTGTCCATGCAGAAGGCTACTTTGCCCATTTTGATAGTGATAAGGTCTTGCCAAAGGATCTTTGCTTCCGTTTAAACAGATTGTTACCACCCGACATTGCGATCCACCATATCCATCCGGTACACGCGGATGCCCATGCGCGGTTTGATGCAATCCAACGCCGGTACCGGTACCGAATCTCCTTACAAAAGGATCCTTTTTTAACACACCAGGCTTGGTCATACCCGTTTCCTATTGCCCCGGATATAGATGTTCTTAATCAGGCAGCACAAATCCTCCTCAACTATAAAGACTTTGCTCCTTTTTGTAAAACAAACAGCGATGCGCAAACCCGGACCTGTGCATTAAAAGAATCGTTTTGGATTCCCTCCCCTGATGGCCGGCAATTAATTTATTATGTGACTTCAGATCGGTTTTTGCGAGGTATGATTCGATTAATTGTAGGTATGTGTATTCGTGTAGCCGCTGGCAAAACGACACTGGAAGAAGTCCGGATCGCAATGGATCAACAATCTATCCTCCATGGAAGCTGGCTAGTACCTCCTGACGGCCTTACCCTAATGGATGTACGATACCCTTATTTGTAGGATCGTTCGTTGATTCGTTTAATTTCGCAAGCATTCGTGTTGTTAATTATTCTGGACCATGGTGTAATTCACTTGGGTAGCCCCAAAGACTTCTCCTATTCCTATTCCATTGAAGTCCAATACTACCAGTCTTCCAGCATAGGTTTCAATCGTACTACGAAAGAGTTCATGAATAGCGTGTTGCCCTTCACTTCCGGATATTGATGCGCTAATCAGTCGATATAAGTAGCCGTGAGCATGAATAAAATAGGCCATTGCCAGTATTTCTCCTCTTTCGTTGCCAACATGGACAGCAAATCCTTGTCCACGGTGCATTGCTTGATAAATAATACGCCTATACCTGTGCATATCAGCTTCAGCATGGCGGTGTTTGCCTTCCTGCTTCAACCAAAATGACGTTAATTGCTCCGGCGTTGGACTGCCATGGCAAAAACCTCGGTCCTCCTGCAAGCCTTCATGACGAAACCGCAATTCCAGTTGATCATAGGTGTCATAGAGCTGAAGTAAATCTCTGGGTTCAATTTTACTTTTGAAATCAGGTAATCCCACAGCGCCTTCCCATACGAGCAAAACATCGCGGCTGCGGCCTGGAATCATTTTCAATAAAGCCAGAATGCGCGGACGGCTGATGACATGAATAGAAAATGGCCCATTTGGAGCATAGGATATTGGCTGTAAATAGATCCTGCGAGCAAGCCAGTCTTTGCGATAAAACAAAGGCATTACAGTTTCATAATCACCCTCCACAAGACCTACCCAATCCTTGCTGATGGCATTTAAATACCAGGTGTATCCTGAGAAAGCAGGTTGCGTCGCATAGTGAACACACGAATCCCATTTAAGCTTATCAATTTCTTTGGCCTCAATTATTCTGATGTCCATAATGAATAGTGAATATAGGAGAATCCCTTTAATCCTCTAACATATCCAAAAAACATTGGTTCTGTCGAATATTCCGGCTCATTGCTCGAACTTCTTTGTGGGAACCTGAAAAAGGACTGATTTTTACATCCAGACAACTATTTGAAAAAAACTAACGTCTATAATTTGAACACCCCGCAATGAGCAAAATCATCGCCATCCGAACAAAATACTCCCTACCAGATCGGGTAGTTGCATGCCTGAAAGGAGATGAGCAAGCCATGCGATGGGTTTTCCAACAATATGCACCTAAAATGTTAGGTGTATGCAGACGATATCTGTACCGAACAGATCTGGCAGAGGAGGCCCTTTCAAGCGGGTTTGCACGAGCTTTTAGTAATTTAAATACGCTGCGTGAAATAAACCGCTTTGAAGGTTGGCTTAAATCGATTATGATCAGGGAGTGTATTGATACGCTGCGCAAAGAACAACGCTATTTCTTTACAGAAGACGCGGCCGATCTGCCCGAGCATTCTTGTCCTGCAACTATTGAAGGTCAATTGGCCGCGCAAGATTTGTTGGTATTCATCGACCAGTTGCCTTCGGGGTATCGAACGGTTTTTAACTTGTTTGCCATTGAAGGGTATGGACATGGCGAAATAGCAGAAATGCTTGGTATTTCCGAAAGCACTTCAAAAACGCAATTTAAAAAAGCTAAGGCAACTATCCAGGCGCGTCTTGGATTGATGCATGAAAACAAAACCAGTTATGGATCCCATTAAAAAAACGTTTACCGAAGCGTTTAACGACTTCGAGTTGCCCGTCAGGGAGGACCTCTGGGAAAGTGTGCTCGCAAAACAGTCCCCAAAGAAAAAGAAACCGGTTCCCTTCCTTCGGATAGCTGCAGCGATAGCATTGTTTGTCGTATCAGGAACGGTGTATTGGCAACTCATACACGTTCCTACAGAAGACATTCCTGCGTTAGTATCACTGGGAACAACCGACACGGAATCTACTCCTCTTATGCCTACTGAAATAGAAGTGCCAACGCCCGACACGCATCCTAAAAAAGGTGACCAGTCATTTGTACCGGTTAATCACCAAGTAACTTTATTTCCAAAGAAGCATCGACTGATCCCTACTAATAAAGATTGCAGCTCATCGGCTTCGTCAGAGATACCTGCAAATCCAACTCAAACAGCCCAAATTATCCCGGATTTAACTGCTCTGCCAGAGGAATTGGTGATCAGCCAGCCTGAAGAATCACCTGGCGTGGATTTTTCTGACCATGAAGAAGAAATTATTGCACAGACACAAGCTGTATTCATCGAAGAGGTTGCTCCCCAGGTTTTAATCCCTAAGCGATCTCCCGAACAACTCCTTGCCAAAGTAAAACCTGCACTCACCGACCGTAGCAAAACCGGACCTCAACGGTTTTGGGCCGCATTGGAATCACTAACCCCTAAAGTAGTGGATGACTTGATTGCTTTTGGCGCCCGCAATACCGAAATTGAAATTAATTGGTAATCTAATAAAACTCAACACCATGAATTCCAACTATTTCTCCAAGGGCATCCTGGTCTTACTTTGCCTGCTAATGGGTTTGTCCCTTTCGGCACAGGAACCGGAAAGCAACAAAACCAAGGAAAAGATCAACGCGGCCAAAGCCCGCATCGAAGCTAAAATTGCTGATCTAGAAGGGCGTTTCGACCGTGGCGAACTCAGCGAAGCCCAATTCGAAGAAGCTCTTGACGATGCCGTAGAAGAATTATCTGATGCTGTTGAAGATGCAGCAGAAGATCTTGAAGATGCGTTTGATGACGACGATGACACATTTATTGATGTTGCATCAGATAGCACTAAAAACAAGATTAAAATTAAACTGGGTGATCGTAAATCCCCCAAGCGAACCAAAAGTTATTTTCTCTTCAATTTTGGACCAACGGATGCCTTTGAACAACTTGAAAATGGAAATGTGGCTCAGCCTACCTTTAAACCCTGGAGGTCCTGGAGTGGGAATTTTGGATTGATCTTTTCAACCCGTTTGGGTGGACCGTCTTCCATTGCTTATGTCAACTATGGCCTGCTTTGGAAGTACGTATATCTCGATACAAAGGATGATCTTCAATTGAGCATTGTTAATGATGAGCCGGAGTATATCCCATCATCCTACAGCAACACCTTGCCGCAGTCCCGCCTTAGCAGACAATCGTTAATATTCCCAGTGCAGTTGCGACTAGCAGGAAAAGGCGCCGATGCATTTAATCTTATGCTCGGTGGCTATGGAGGTATTCGCTTGTATGCCTTCCAGGATTTAGAGTTTAAATCAGCTATAGGGGAGGATGTAGAAATGCGTTTGAGAGACGATTACAAAACAAACCTTTGGCAATATGGCGCCACAGCTGCAGTGGGTCAACGTTGGTGGCAGATTTATGCAGATTATGAATTGAGTAACCTCTTTCAGGAAAATCCAAATTACGAATACAACGTAGTCAATGCCGGCGTCCAATTTTTCTTTTAGATCTCTTTTTCATACTTTAGATTAGGTGGCCTTCCCTTAACGGGGAAGGCTTTTTTTTACCTCTAAAGTGATTATTCAATTGGCCTTATCGGCAACGACTAAAGAACAATTCATCCTAAAACATCCGGATAAAGAGGAAACTGCTGCATAAATTGGTTTACGACAATCCGTGTTTTTGCACCTCGCTGGGTATCATCAGGTGCCTGAAGCAGGTAATCAATCCAATCGACGATTTGCTCACATTCAGCCGTCTGGAGCCCACGGGTGGTCATGGCAGCAGTTCCTATTCGAATGCCCGAAGTAACCATCGGAGATTGTGTATCAAATGGCACCATGTTTTTATTGACCGTAATATCTGCAAGCCCCAATATAGCTTCAGCTTGTTTGCCAGTGACCCCTTTATTTCGAAGGTCGATTAACAGCAGATGATTATCTGTTCCGCCGGAAACGAGATGGTACCCTCTGCTTGTAAATGCACGTGCCATGGCCTGTGCATTTTGGATAACTTGTTGACCATAGGATACAAATGAATCCTGCAGTGCCTCACCAAATGCGACGGCCTTTGCAGCGATCACATGCTCCAGCGGTCCACCTTGCATCCCGGGAAAAACCCCGCTATTTAGAATAGCTGACAACATAATGGGATCGCCTTTTTTTGTTGTTCGTCCCCATGGATTCGGTTTGTCCC
>JBBQMA010000153.1:0-6391 GCA_038328415.1 Chitinophagales bacterium
AAAACCTTAAAAGCCCTAAGTGTTTCATCCTTAACAGTATAAAACACTGTTCGATTGTCATTTGCCCAGATTGGCTGTCCAGTAGTCCCTGGAATATTTTCTTCAATAACCTCACCCGAGATCAAATTTCTAAACCGGATCACATATACCCTCCTGCTTACTATATCTTCTCCATATGCCAGCCATTCATTATTCCTGCTAACCGTAAGACCATGAACATGAAAATATGAATATGATTGAGCTAAATGATTAACATCCAGCAAGATTTCGTCCGATGCTGTGAGCTCCTCTTTTCTCCGAATATAAACCGGATATTCCTGGCCTTCGGTTAATTGAGTCAGATACCAATAGCCATTTTGCTTGTAGGGAACAGACATATCCGTTTGTTTGATACGTCCAACAATCTCAGTAAAAAGCTTCTCCTCCAAAGGCTTTAGTGGTGCCATGACCTGTTCTCTATATTCGTTTTCCGCGTTTAAATAGGCAATGACATCAGGATCATTTCGGTCATTCAGCCAGAAATAGGGATCATTTCGTTGGTCACCATGTATTTCGAGAACCTTTGCCCGAACAAAGGCTTTTGGAGCTTCAATCTCAGCTAAAACACTTTTCATAATTTCAAAAATTAGACAACTAACAATCAATATATTAGATTGTTATAGTTAAACAAACATATCCAATTCGTTCCGAGGGATCAAGGCACTTTACCCTTTGTGCCGATATAATGTAGGCCGTAACCTTATTTAATGTGCATCATTGCATTTTCAATCCGATTACACGCTTCCTCTAAATCAACTTCAGATGCTGCATACGAAATACGAATGCAGTTGGGTGCCCCAAAAGCCCCCCCTGAAACCAGGGCTACAAAGGCATGATCAAGTAAAAAATCAGCAAAATCATCTGCATTTTGGATAAGACCATCCGGTCCAGTTTTTCCAAAAAAGGTAGAAATGTCAGGGAATAAGTAAAAAGCTCCATCAGGAATGTTTACTAACCAACCTTCGATTTTTGACAACCGGCTGGCTACAAAATCACGACGCTTTTTGAATTGATCCCTCATGGCATATGTGGTCTCAAGACTCGAATTTAAAGCGTGTGCAGCGGCAACTTGTCCGAACGAATTAGCTCCTGACGTGAACTGACTTTGTATTTTACTACAGGCAGCAGCTATCCATTGCGGGGCGCCCATATAACCAAGTCGCCAGCCTGTCATGGCAAATCCTTTAGCGAATCCATTTACGGTTACAGTCCGATCCTTCATATGTGGAATGGAGCCAATAGAAAAATGCTTCCCGGTAAAATTGATGTATTCGTAAATCTCATCGCTTACAACGATAACCTGAGGATGGTCCTTAAGTACGTCTGCCAGAGCTTCTAGTTCACGTTGACTATATACAGCACCTGTTGGGTTACATGGCGATGAAAATAAAACCATCCGGGTTCTTCGCTTCAAAGCAGCGAGAAGCTGACCGGGAGTCACTTTGAAATCCTGGTCTATACCAGCAGACAAAAAAATTGGTTCCGCACCAGTAAGTCGAATCATTTCATAATAGGATACCCAATAGGGGGTAAACACGATAACATCATCGCCTTCTTCCAACAAGGCGAGCATTACATTGGCAAGTGATTGCTTGGCACCATTCGAAACAACGATTTGATTGCTTGAAAAGGATAGATTATTATCTCTTTTAAACTTATCCCTGATGGCATCCCGCAAAATTTGCAATCCAGGGACCGGAGTGTACTTGGTGTAGCCCTCATCAAGTGCCTTTACAGCAGCATCGCGAATATGCTTCGGCGTCTCAAAATCGGGTTCGCCCAGACTTAAATTAATCACTTTGTGCCCTAGATTCGACAATTCTCTTGCTTTCTGGGCCATCTTGAGCGTTTCGGATTCTCCCATTCTAACTACTCTTTGGGCAAGCCGTCCTTCTATAATTGTATGATCTTCCACTGGCATTTGTATTCAAACTGTAAATGTAAGGACTTACATCATGGAAGAAAGAATTCCTATCTTGCCGCCGTTTAGATAGCCCACGTTATAGTCCTCTAAGGTTAAATAAGTAGGCATTGATTTTACAAAAGTTTTTGATACACTGATATGCAATCTTGGTCTGTGGGCATACTATGTTACAATGAGGAAGGCTCACTTCGTAGCGTTTTCGAAAAGGTGATGAACCTTCTGCATGGCTGGGATATAACTACCTGGGAAATTTTATTAGTAGATGATGGTAGCAAGGATGGTACCCCGGTTATAATCCACGAACTTGCAGCTTCAGACGTACGAATCAAACCGATTTACCATACTTCCAATTTAGGTATAGGCGAAGGGATCCGAAGTATCTATTTTAATGCAACTTGCGACAATGTGGTATTTGTTCCCGGAGACGGCCAGTTTGATGTAATGGAACTTGAGCCTTACAGAGAAATGGATCCTTCCATCTTTATCTCTTTTTATAGACGGGAAAATCAAACATACAATGCTTTTCGAAACGTTTTGTCCTGGATGAATAAAGTGTTCAATCAACTTGTATTAGGATTAAAGTTGCGTGATGTAAATTGGGTCAAAGTGTATAAAACTGAATTGCTGACTCGTCTTGATCTACGCTTGCATAGTTCAGCTATAGAAAGTGAAATTTGCGCAAAACTTCACTTGTTGAGTGTCCGTTGTCTAGAGGTGCAATCAACGTATTTACCACGCACGTTTGGATCAAGCAAAGGAGCATCATTTAAAAGTATTTACTTGGTAATCAAAGACTTATTTAAGTTATTTTTTGCTGTGAGTGCCTTTCGTTTTAATAAACACAAACATATTTCACAATGATAAAAGTGGCAATTATTGGCTTTGGTTATTGGGGGCCGAATCTTGTTCGAAATTTCAATTTAACTGCAGATTGCTCCGTATCATGGGTGCTCGATCTGGATAAATCCAGATTGGAAAAGGTGAATAGTCTCTATCCTACCATACAAACTACCAAAGATTACAAGGATATACTTTCAGATATTTCCGTTGATGCTGTAATTATTGCCACACCTGTTCACACCCATTTTCAATTAGCAAAACAAGCATTTGCAGCCGGAAAACATGTGCTGCTTGAAAAACCAATGTGTTCTTCACGTGACGAAGCTGAACAACTTATTCAATTGGCTACCTCTTCCAACCGGGTTTTGATGGTCGATCACACGTATCTCTACACACCATCAGTTCGTTTTATAAAGGATTATTTAGATAAAGGGGCACTGGGAGATATCAGATATTTGGACAGCACGCGTATCAACCTTGGTCTCTTTCAAACAGATGTGAATGTGCTTTGGGATCTGGCTCCCCATGATATATCTATTTGCCGGCATCTTTTCCTTGAAAGACCTATAGGTGTGCAGGCAGTAGGTGTAAGTCATACCGAAAACAAACTTGAGAATATTGCTTACCTCACGTTGTTTTATCCTGATAATCGGATCGCTCATTTCAATTGCTCGTGGGTTTCACCAGTCAAAATCAGACAAATGCTTGTGGGTGGGGATGAAAAAATGATTGTATTCAATGACCTAGAAACAACTGAAAAGATCAAAATTTACGATAAGGGCTACACGGTGTTGCCTCAATCCGATAGAGACCGTATTTTGGTTGACTATCGCACTGGTGATATACTGATCCCGAAGATCCCTCAGTATGAAGCGCTTGCTCAAATGGCCCTTGACTTTCGGGACGCTATTGTTCAGGGCAAGCAACCTGTATCTGATTATCTTAGCGGTTTGGAGGTAGTAGAAATCCTGGAAGCAGCTGATAAGTCCCTCAGTGGGAAAGGCAGAGAAATTAATTTATAGTACTATTCACTTATGGAAACCATAAATATAGATTCTCCAAGGCAAAATCTGAAAAATGTGCGTGTGGGCAAGGATGTACGAATTTTTGACTTTGTAAACGCTTATGGTTGCAGCATTGGCGATGGTTCAAAAATTGGTGCTTTCGTTGAAATTCAAAAAGGAGTGATGATTGGCAAGAATTCCAAGATTTCCAGTCATACTTTTATATGTGAAGGTGTAACCATAGGTGATGGTGTTTTTGTCGGGCACAATGTTTCCTTTATTAATGACATCTACCCACGGGCTGCTAATCCTGATGGCAGCCTTCAAACGGAATCCGACTGGAAATGTGTTGAAACCATAGTAGAAAATGGTGTCTCAATAGGTACAAGTGCCACTATCATGGGCGGTCTGCGCATAGGCGCTGGCGCTATGATAGGAGCAGGCAGTGTGGTAACCAAAGACATTCCTGAAAAAGCAATAGTAGCAGGAAACCCAGCACGAATCATTAGAATTATTGAAGAATAACTAAAACAATGCAAACAATACCCTTTTTAGATTTACACCGTCAGTACGTAGGCATAGCTGAAGAAGTGAAGACCGGGTGGGATAAGGTCCTGGAAAAGACTGCTTTTGCAGGTGGACCTTTTGTGACGGAGTTTGAGCAAGATTTTGCAGATTATTGTCAAACAAATTATGCCGCTGGATTAAACACGGGTACTAGTGCCTTACATCTTGCAATGTTAGCATTGGGAGTTGGCCCGGGCGATGAGGTTTTATTGCCTGCTAATACCTTTATTGCTACAGCGTGGGGCATATCCTACTGCGGAGCCACACCCGTTTTTGTGGATTGTGACGAGTATTGGAATATCGACACTGATGCAGTAGAAGCTGCTATAACAAGTAGAACTAAGGCAATAGCTGCCGTTCATTTGTATGGTCAACCATGCAAGTTGGATGTACTTAAAGCTATTGCTCGAAAGTACAATCTATACCTTATAGAAGATGCCGCCCAGGCACATGGAGCCCGTTATCTAGGAAAACGGGTTGGTGGACATGGGGACATCGCTGCTTTCAGCTTCTATCCAGGTAAAAACTTAGGAGCATATGGTGAAGGTGGGGGAGTTACGACAGATGATAAATCAATCATCGATCATATCTACAGACTTCGGAACCATGGTGCCGATAAACGGTATTACCACGAAGAGTTAGGATTTAATATGCGCATGGATGGTTTGCAGGCTGTAGTATTAAAAGTGAAATTGCAATACCTTGACCAATGGAATAACCGACGTAAAGAAATAGCAAACCGCTATACCAATGAAATTACAAGTGAACTGATAAGCTTGCCTAAAGTGTTGCCGGAAAGCGACCCTGTTTGGCATTTATTTGTCGTTACAACAGCAGAGCGCGATAATTTAATCGCCCATTTGGATCAAATGGGAATTCAGTCAGCACTCCATTATCCGGTGCCATGCCATCTCCAGAATGCTTACGCGCATTTGAATTATCGGCAAGGCCAAATGCCAAAGAGTGAGTTTCTGGCTGCTCACTGTGTATCACTTCCAATGTTTGCCGAACTAACCAATGAGGAGGTCGACAGAATAATAGATGCTGTAAATTTGTATAAAAAGTAGACTATTTTGGCGACATCAAAACCTAATCCTGCTAAAAGCCGTAAAGCTGCACCCAAACCTATTCCTTCTCCAGGTATATCCTGGTTGGCTCATTGGCCCAAGGAGACTTACTTTACGGGAAGTCAAAATCTAAAGTGGGTATTTGGGGCACTTGCTGGACTCATATTCCTATGGATGCAATGGTCAGCGCAGGGAACAGGCATTAATGGCGATGACAAAATGCAAAATGAGTATGAACAGGCGCTCATCAGCTGGTATGATACTGGTGGTGGAGATACAACCGCGCTAAATCTCCCCAAAACTAAGATGCATTATTATGGAGGATTTTTTGAGGTGACCAGTGGATTTGCCAACCGATTACTTGGTTTCAATACTCCTGATCAAGAGGGCTATCACAAAGTAAGACATAGTTTTACCGCCTTATTTGGATGGGCTGCCATTTTGTTTATTGGACTGACCGCTGGTATATTGGCTGGTTGGGAAGCCGCTATTCTAGCATTACTTTTTGGATTCCTTTCTCCGCGACTCACCGGCCATGGTGTCATGAACCCAAAGGATATACCTTTTGCCACAGGGTATATCATGACAATTTTTTACTTGTTAGCGTGGCTTCGTTCAATGCCCCGACCAAATTGGAAAGTACTTATCGGTTTGGCATTTGGATTGGGAATTGCGCTGGGAGTAAGAGCCGGGGGTTTGATATTGGTGGCTATTTTCGGGCTTTTTGCCGTGCTTCATTTTATTGGCCAATATGGGATAGGTGGCTTTATTAAAGAAGGTAACAGGCTGAAACAATACCTGATTTACGGATTAGTGCCCGTGTTGTTGGGATTAATTATTACTTTATTGTTCTGGCCGTTTGCTATGCAATCGCCTTATAAGCATATTCTAGAATCATTAGCAGAGTTATCCAATTATGGTGTCAATATTAGATTGCTCTTTAATGGAGA
>JBBQMA010000154.1:0-6379 GCA_038328415.1 Chitinophagales bacterium
ACAGGTACCAATGGTATAAACTCTTCACCCATGCCAAGCGTACTGCCACTTACCGAGATGCCAACCATGAGAATAATAGTCAGCAACGGACCCGATGATGCATACCGGATAAGGAGCGCATGCAGAACGGCAGTAATCGTTCCTGTTCGTTGCAGAACACCAAAAACACCTCCAATAAGAAAAATTAAGAAAATGATATCAGCCGTTTGCTCCATCCCTCTGGGAATCGCAGAAAAAAACTGCGTCAGACTGACCGGCGTAGCTCTCCCCTCTTCTTGTACAGGAATAAATACCCCGGTTATACTGTATGCTTTTTCTATTGGTGTATATGATCCCGGAATGACAACAGTCCTGTCTATATTACCCACCTTTCTTTCCTCTCTTGTAAACTTCCCCGAGGGAATAAAATAACTTAGCAGACTGCTGAATAAAATCACTCCGAATAGTAAAGCAAATACATGAGGCAACTGAATACCAATAAACGGGTTCTTTTTCATGAATTTTAATGTGTGATTCAGGAAATGGATTATTGCGGTTGCGGCTCAAGATAATTAAATTGAACTTGTAGCAACGCACAAGGAAGATTGATGAAAAATCTTTACTTCATAGCAAAGAAAAGCATCATATCACGAAAGTGGAGCATTTCGTTTTCGTACTTTTGTGAAAATATTACATCATGGTGGAGGTCAAACTATTCTCAGGTACACAGTCACAATACCTTTCCGAGAAGATTGCTGATTTTTACGGTTCAAACCTGGGAAACATTACCCTCCAGCGTTTTTCTGATGGGGAAATGCAGCCTATCATCAATGAATCCGTTCGCGGCGCCTATGTTTTTTTGATCCAGTCAACCTTTGCTCCTGGTGATAATCTATTGGAACTGTTACTGATGATCGATGCCGCCAAACGCGCTTCTGCTGGCTATATCACCGCAGTATTACCTTATTACGGCTATGCCCGCCAGGATCGGAAAGATAAACCGCGGGTACCCATCAGTGCCAAACTGGTCGCAAACCTCATCCAGGCTGCGGGAGCGCACCGCCTGATGACAATGGACCTTCATGCAGATCAGCTTCAGGGCTTTTTCGATATTCCGGTAGATCACCTTCGAAGTGAAGCGATCTTCATGCCTTATTTACAAAAACAGGATTTGAGCAATGTAACCTTTGCTTCTCCGGATGTTGGTGGTGTAAAACGGGCCCGCTCCTATGCCAAGTTCTTCGAACGCGACCTTGTTATCTGCGATAAACAGCGCAAACGAGCCAATGAAGTCGCAGGCATCACCGTTATCGGTGAAGTGAAAGATGCTGATGTGATACTGGTGGATGACCTGATTGATACCGCCGGCACCTTATGTAAAGCCGCCGATGCCCTCATGGAAAAAGGGGCCAAAAGTGTCAGAGCTATGTGCACGCACCCTGTCTTGTCCGGCAAGGCCTATGAGAACATTGAGCATTCTAGCATCCTTGAAATGATTGTATGTGATACTATCCCTCTCAAACAAACTTCATCCAAGATCAAAGTTCTTTCCACCGCTAAACTCTTTGCAAAAGCTATCAGAAATACCCACGAACACCGTTCAATCTCTGCTTTATTCATGGAAGGATAGCTTTTTTCTAAAAATAGATTAGGCAATTATGGATTATTCCCTTGAATGCCTTATCTTTGCGTGCTATTTTGAAAAGCGATCATTATGAACTACATTGATATTGCCGGTGAAGGCCGTGATTCTGGTGGAAAAAAGGCTGCAAAAGCTGTTCGCAAAGCGGAACGCATACCCGCATGCATCTACGGCAAAGAGAATATCAACTTCTCTACTTCTCCTAAAGAAGTCCGTCACTTGATTTATACCCCTGAGTTTAAGCTTGCACGTATAACGCTCGGTGGCCAAACACATGAGTGCATCGTAAAAGATGTACAATTTCATCCTACCACCGAAGCTATTGTACATATTGACTTCCAGGAGTTGATTCCAAACAAACCTATCAAACTTGAAGTACCTATCGTACTGAAAGGCGTATCTGTTGGCGTTCGTGCTGGTGGAAAAATGATGCAGATGGTTCGTCGTATCAAAATCAAAACGACACCGGAATCGTTGGTTGACTTCCTGGAGGCTGAAATTTCAAATCTGGAATTGGGTCAATCTCTCCGTGTTAAGGACCTTGAAGTTCCGGCTGGTATTGAGGTTTTGGTTTCTCCAAGCATTCCTGTTTGCCAGGTTGAAATTCCTCGTGCACTGCGAAGTGCCGCTACTGCTGCAGAGAAAGCGAAATAAGGACTACGTTCTTTGTCGATTTAAAAAGGCCCTCTTCTCAGAGGGCCTTTTTAGTTGGCGTGGATTCCAATAATGCCAAACAAGTGTTAGCAATATGTTTACTTGCAGTCCTGCTTTAGTAATTTGACATCATGGCCAAAATTAAGTCCCAGGCTGTTTTTAAAAACCATCTTGCCATCTACTTCTACTAAATCACCGTAGCCTTCCCTGTAAAAGCCATCGCCTTTGATAAATATCACCTCCCGGGTGATCTCCTTATCCTCTTCCGTAGTGAATCTAAATTCACCATATAATGTATCACCTCTTAGGTATCCTTTTAATGGGCCGGTATCTTGCTTTTTGTCAAAAAGATGGTAGTCAAGTCTGCCTTTAACCTGATCACCAGTGGTGTTAAAAGACATAGAAATCGTATCCCTGCCCGATGCGTAATAGTAACATTCGCTGTATTTCTCACTGTCTGATTCACCACAGGCAATCAAGGCAATGCCACCAAACGTCATCAATAAAATGAATAATTTAACTGCGTAAAACATTGAACGTGTTTTGAGTAAATGAAGAGACTTACTTTGGTTCTAATACAATAAAGGGACAAATCATTTCTTCCAGAGATACACCGCCATGCTGGAAGGTGTTCTTGTAGTAATTATGGTAATAATTATAGTTGTTCGGATAGAGAAAAAAGCGGTCGTCTTTGGCAAAGATAAAAGCAGAACTTACATTGGGTCTTGGCAATCCGCCTTTCGCCGGATCTTTGATTTCCAAAACATCGCGACTCTCATATTGGAGATTCTTCCCTACTTTATACCTAAGATTGGTCGTAGTATCCCTGTCAGCGGTAACTCTTGAGGGTGTTTTGACCCGGATGGTACCATGGTCAGTTGTAATTATTAACCGGACGTTTTTCTTTTCTGTCCAACGTTGCATAGCCGCCCATAAAGGAGAGTGCGTAAACCAGCTCACTGTCAGAGATCGATAGGCTGTTTCATCTCCCGCCAGCTCTTTGAGCACATCCATCTCTGTACGTGCGTGGGATAACATGTCAATAAAGTTGTACACAATTGCCGAAAAACTATTTTGTAGGTAGTCGTGCGCACTATCCTGCAGATTTCGTGCAGCCTGCAAATTGGTCACTTTTGTGTAGTTCCACTTTACCGGCTTCTTAAACGATTTTTCTAACAGTTTGCCAAGCAGATCTCCTTCAAATTGGTTTTTACCTCCTTCTTCGATATCATTGCGCCACCAGTCTGGATAAAATCGTTCGATCTCGGAAGGAAACATTCCTCCAAAAATCGCATTCCGACTGTATTGGGTAGTAGTAGGCAGGATACTGAGGAACCATGAATCCTCGATCACCCGGTACTGTTCCGTGATTATGGGGGCCAGCACCTTCCATTGATCGTAGCGAAGATTGTCCAGTAGTAAGAAAATTGTTGTTTTATCTTCCGCTTGTTTTGGAAAAACCTTATTACGCATTAGATTCCACGACATGGTTGGTGCAGATGCCGGATCTGCCATCCACTCTGGATAATGCCGTTCGATGAATTTACAGAAAGAAGCATTTGCCTCAGACTTTTGGGTATTCAGAATATCTCCCATTTCCTGAGATTGGGAGGCGTCCATTTTGAGTTCCCAATTGATGATTTTCCGATAGATATCCACCCATTCTTCGATGCTTCCCGCTTCATTGATTTCCATCAAAATGGAGCGAAAGTCCTGCTGATAACCGGTCATCACCTTTTCACTGACAAGTCGTTTGTTCTCCGTCAACTTCTTCAATGTTAGCAGGATTTGATTAGGATTGACCGGTTTAATCAGATAATCAGAGATCCGGCTTCCTATCGCTTCTTCCATGACCTGCTCAGCTTCATTTTTAGTGATCATGACAATCGGAAGATGTGGCGATGCGTCTTTGATACGATTTAGTGTCTCCAATCCGGATAGTCCGGGCATGGATTCATCTAAAAAAATGATGTCGAGATCATTCCGGTTGGCACATTCTTCGATCGCATCATAGCCATTCGTCACAGTGATGACTTCATAACCTTTGTCCTGCAGGAATAAAATTTGTGGCTTCAGGATATCAATTTCGTCATCGGCCCAGAGTATTTTCATAGTTGTACGTTTAAAGATGATTGTGGATTTAGGTCCGTTAAGTGGTTTCGGATTCCTGTACCTTTGCAGCTGAACGATTCTCAAAGGCATAAAATTACGCCTCATGGCTCCGCACAAGATCTTCAACGATCCCGTATATGGTTTTGTTACTGTACCCCGCGGAATCCTTATGGATCTGGTAGAACATCCCTGGTTTCAACGACTGCGCAGGATCCGGCAATTGGGAATGACAGATTTTGTCTATCCGGGTGCGCTACACACCAGGTTTCAGCATGCGCTGGGGTCGCTCCACTTAATGCAGTCTACAGTAGACGTCCTTCGCAATAAAAATATTACCATCTCCCCAGAGGAGTCGGAAGCGGTTCAAATCGCAATTCTGCTCCATGATATAGGCCACGGACCTTTTAGTCATGTTCTTGAAAATACGTTGTTGCCCTACCATCATGAAACACTTTCGCGTTGTATCATGGCTGAACTGAACCGGCAAATGGAGAAACGGCTTACCATGGCACTCCAGATTTTTGAAGGAAGCTATCCAAAGCCGTTTCTGCACCAGTTAGTATCCGGCCAGCTTGATATGGACCGGATGGATTACCTCAATCGGGACAGTTTCTTTACAGGAGTTCATGAGGGAGTCATTGGGTATGACCGGATTGTGAAGATGCTTTCAGTAGTGGACAATCAACTGGTAGTCGAAGAAAAGGGCGTGTATTCTATTGAAAAATTCCTCATTGCCCGACGGTTAATGTATTGGCAGGTCTACCTGCACAAAACCGTCCTCGCTGCTGAAAAGATGCTGGTCATGTTATTCCAACGACTAGCTAAATTGTATCGGGAGGGAACCATTCTACCCCAGTCGCCGATCTTGAGGAAGATTCTTGATTTTCCAAACGCCAATACTTCCGATCCGGTCGACATACTGCCGGAATTTACGCTACTGGATGATCATGATATTATCCAGGAAATCAAAATTCTCCGGGATGCGCCGGATTTTCTGCTTCGTTATGTCGCCAACTGCCTTCTGGACCGGCGCTTGTTTCGGGTTCATCTGGACCGGCAGGAAATGAAACTTGAGGATTTGGAGGTCATCCGTCAACAAATGAAAGCTTCATTTTCAAACCTGACCGCAGAATGGGAGCATCTTATAATGACCGGTGTAGAAGAATCTCATGCTTACCAGCAGGGAGCCGATGAAATACTGATTTTGAAAAAGAATGGTGTCATCGTTCCTTATTCAGTTGAAACAGACTCCCCTATCCAAGAGCGTATAACCCGCAAATACTTTGTCATTTATCCCAGGATATAAGCAACCTTGTACTATACCTCTTTTGAAGTGGATCAACGATGTGTACTGGGTTAAATTAGTCACATCCCATTTGCACCCTGGAAATAGGATCATTATTGGGAAAGCAAAGTCCTGATCCAACCTTTTCTGGTACAAACCGCCTAAAATCAGCATCATAAAGCCCATCCCGAAGAAATATAATTAATTGAGCTTTCTCCTCCGCAGTCAGCGTTACCGGTTTGAAATAAGGTGAAAGCTGATCATTGGGAACATTTTCATTTTCAGAGACTGCTGCACATTTGTACTCGATTACCTCTTCCAATGATGATTTGCTGCTTCCATGAAAGAAAAACGGCGAATGTTTTAGATTATATAATTGGGGAACCCTGAATTTATAAAGGTCACTATCTTCCTTTGTAAACATAGCCCGACCCTTATTCCTCATTTCAAGAGGACCAGTACCGACGGTGCCGGATAGCTGGTAAAGGTCCTTTACACCCATCGCATGAAAAGTGTTGCTGCCCAGGTTGGCTCCATTGTGGCAACGAGCACAATTCGCTTTGCCAAAAAACAGAATAGCACCCTTTTTTTGTTCATCATTCATATCATCGGTGAAGCCACGCAACCAACGCTGAAATGGTGCTTTTGTGGTGTTCAGTGTGCGCAAATAAGCAGAAATCGCCAATGATGCTGTTCTTCGATTTACA
>JBBQMA010000155.1:0-6351 GCA_038328415.1 Chitinophagales bacterium
GGATTGATTATATTAAGCGACAGTGTATCTCTAAGCGTCGCAATACAACCATTATAAGATTCGACAGTATACGTAATATACAATTCCGTAGATTCCTTAAAGACCAACTGATTGTCAGGCGTTATAAGATGATATATCGTATCCGGAGTCTTTATCGTCCAATCCCAGCTAATGATTGGGCTTACGGGATCAATAGAACAGTCATTCAACAGTACAATAATGGAATCCTCACAAAAAGGAATACTGATATCGACGCATATGTCTATAGAATTCGTTTGAATAAAAATCGTCGCATAGGTCGTATCCGCACAAAATTCACCAGGATTAGCAATCAACATGATCGTGTACGTACCAGTATCCGGATAAACGTACGTAGGCTCAAATGCTGAAGAAGTATCGCTGGTGGTCGTTAAATCACCAAAATCCCAGAAATAGGAATTCGATGAAGAACTTTCATTATTAAAATCAACAAAGAACTCATCACACAGGGTAGTGTCTTGAAGTCCAATTTCTGCTTTAGTGATCAAACATGGGACAACGTTGTATTGAAAATCCCTAAAAGTCTCTCCAATAAGTTCACCGTTTCTATATTCCTTGACTTTTACACCAACTACAAATTGTCCAATTATTTCGGGAATCGCCGACATGTGACCGGTAACCGGATCAATTGTGAGCGGTAATTTTGTTCCACCTAGAACATTGTTGAGGTCATAACCTGGACTCCAAACTACATTTGCATATGGGGGCGGATAAGGTGGACGTGGCTGAGGATTGATTATGTAAATTCCTCCTGCATATGGTTGAATAAGCTCATAGGATAATGAATCACCTTCTGCATCAAAAGCGCTATGATCAAAATTAAGCGGTTCGTTTGCACAAATAAAAATGGGCGGGTCATTTATGAAAACAGGAGCTGAATTACAGAGTTGAAGTGTACTTTCAGGAATAAAACTGAAGTATGTGGCACCTGTTTCAATGGGCTCGATTATATTTTGAATGGTCCCATTTCTACAACAACGTTGATAAACAATATAAAATCCGCCATTCCCTTCCAATGGTGAAGGAAGTGTAATTATTTCCTTGTATTGCGTTACACGAAGGCACAAATCAGGGATAGCAACAAAACAGGGATCAGTCTGCTCTAACGTGTCAATCTTGTTATTAAACTTCATGAATATCGTATTCACGATATTCCCTGCTTCATTAAAAATACCGACCCAAGCCGGTTTATCATAATCAGCCTGGCCAAAGAGACAATCCGTATAAACCGTGAGTGTAATTTCGTATGTCGAATCGCCCAGACATTTATACGTCAAAGATCCCCCAACAATATGGCTAGCGAAGGAAGGTATCCACCCTGCTAATAGGAAAAGGATTAAAAATCCTAATTTACCTGTGATTTGAATTAGTTTATTCATTGGGTTGCTCCCCTATTTGTTAGAAATAATTTCTACTTTGTTGATTTCTGCTCTTCTTTCTTGAGCAGCACCAACAGCATAGATCGACAAACGTTCATTCTTCAAATCATCGTTTACCCCTTCAGGTACTCTAGTCTCACCATACGACACATCCTCAACCTTTAATTTGCCAGATTTGAGGTAAGCTCCGAATGTCCCGCTCTTATAAGAAGCGATGTAATTTTCTACACTCGATGCTCTCCGGTAACCCAAATTTAAATTATAACGTTCTTCAGCACGAGGGCTTGTAAAGCCTTCGATAGTTACAAGAACCGTACTACCGCGAGCCAACTCCCTACTTAATGCTTCACAAAAATTGTCTAATTCGCTCTGACCTTTTTTAACTTTTTCTGTAAAAAATTCACGAATGGTCTTACGAAGGAACGAAGACTCACTTTGTGTTAAATCACTCTGAAAAATATCTTCGTATTCTTGTTCACGAAGGAGATATGGTACCAGAGTTTGATCATATGGGATGGTCGTTGATTTAGTACGTTGGCGCCTTCCTGGAACATCATTATCAAAATAGACCGCAAGAGGAAGATATCCGGCGAGTGACTTGTAACGCAGATATAAATCCTTTCTAATTTTGCCGTCAAGAGGTAATGTGTAGGTATCAATTTTATCAATTACTTCTTCATAACCTTCATTGTAGGCCCGAACTTCGTACTTTCTATTAGGTTTTATTGCGAAGGTAAAGTCATTACCAATTGAATTTATTCCTTCATCAATCAGGCGTGGATTGCCTGGATCTGTCACGTCATAGATTCTAACGGTACTGCCATTAAGCGGTTGCCTTGTCAAATCATCAAAAGTGAAAATCTCAAGGATAATATCCTTTTGTTTTAAAAACAAGTCCTTAACAAGAGGTTCCGGTTGATCCCAGGCAAAAGTATTGAAATCAAGGGTGTCTGAAATGTAACTGGATTTTTCTCCGACCAACCTATACTCTTGACCTGGAGCAATAGGAAATTCTTGTGTATGTATGGACGGATTAGATTTTCGCTCTACTTCTACCCAAGACCCATTGGTTTTCCGCAGCAAGGTAATTGAGGCGCCAAGAAGTGGAAGTTGATCTGACTGACTAAAGGTATTCGCCACCAACAACATATCCTTTTTATACTTCGCTCTGAAGATATCATTACAGCAAGCCTGCAATTCAGGTTCGATATATTTAGTACCGGGCGATTCCCTATTGGAAGCAAGATAAATATAGCCTCCATCATCGGTCATCGCAAAATATAAATCGTTATAACTGGAATTGAATGGAATAGGCAGTATTGCAGGTTCAGACCATCTTCCTTGCGAAAGTGTAGTCTCATATATATCATATCCACCAAGGTTGAGATAGCCTTCCGAACTAAAAAACAATCGCTGCGAAGGCCCATGGAAATATGGAGTGATATCGCTTTCTATGGTATTGATTGTTACCAAATTAACTGGATTAGCAAATTGACCAGCTTCATTAATTGCTGTATACCATAGATCCATCTTTCCTTTTCCACCCGGAGCATCGGATGCATAGAATAACCATTCGGATCCGTCGGCCAATAGTCCTATTGTAGGTTGAGACGAAGAATATCCCGGCCTATTGATTGATTCAGGCAATTTTCGGGCAGATGCCCACTCGATACCTGACTTTTCAGCAACAAATAACTCACAGTGGTAATCAGTGAAATTTATGTTTTTACAAATCGAAAAATACATTCGTGTCTGATCCACATTGAACGCTGTATGTGCAATGTGTCTGTTACCCTCTTGCATTTGAGCCCTTAACAACTGACCCAACACATCATTGGAACTTTCATAAATTCTAGAAACCAACACTTCGGATTCAGCTTCTTTTTCATCAAAAGGAAAATTCAAACTGGTATAAAATAGTGTATCCCCAATTCTAACGGGTGCAAAATCAGAGAACTCCGTATTGACGCCAATCGGTATCAAATCCATTGGCAACACAAATCGATTGGCTTGAAGCGCAAAGCGACATTGTTCGACTTCACTTGAGCAGTTCTTCGTTTTATCAATGCGAATCTGATCATACCGCTGATAAAGGGTGATTGCATCGGCATATTTTCCCAAATTCCGTTTTATGCCCGCAAGATGAAAAGTTGCTTCCGGATATTTGTTCTCCAGGTCTTTTTCTACCACCAGTTGATAGTACTTTTCTGCAAGCAAATAACTGTGATAGTTACGGGCTGCTTCTGCCGTTTGGTAATGAACGTCGACATCTTCTGGCCAGGCATCTGCGACCGTTTTATAGTATACAAGCGCTCCGTGATAATTCTTTTCTGCAAATGCTGTATCCGCAGCGTTTAAAAACTGCCTTTTCGTCTGAGCAAAGCCTTGCAAACAAAAGAAAAACTGGAATAAAAAGATGAGTATGACTAGTGGCGAAACACGCATAAGTTGCTGTTTATTGAGATTAATAAACCGGACATGATTTGATGACCGGAAGCGGTTTGACCGAGGTTATAATGTATTGTATACTCAACTCCGGCCCACCGTTCAGGTTGGTAGCCTCACGGAAATCAGATACGTTCAGGTCATAGCTGAATGCCACTTTCCATTGTCGGAAATCAACACCAATAACGGGTGCCCAGGCATCATTATCGTTGAATCGATAATCAACGCCAAGGTGGATAGCCAACTCCCGGGTCTTCGCATCATTTACATGGTATTTAAGCCCTAAACCTGCCAAACTTTCATAGTTAGGACCCTGGAACATTGCCAGACCCCTTGCCATGAGGTCAAAGGGTCCGTTCAACTTGAAACCTCCATTAAAGTATCCGGTAAATCGAGGTTTCATCCCATATTTCCGGTCCTCATTGAATTTCTGATTAGGCTGATTGATGTTAAACCAACCACCACCGATATCAAACCATGTTCGGGCAGAAGTCTGGTTATGTAAGTTCAGTCCGGCAGATAGCGTTGGAAAACTGAAATTAGTATTCAAAAACTGTTCACCAGGATCCAGTGTATTATCAAATTGATCGCCCTGGAACTGCGAATCAAACGTCAAGCCTGAAGAATCGTATCGCCGATTGTTAAATGCTCCCTGAAGACCACCAGTGAGAAAGTAGCTCGTGGCTAATTTATGTGTGTATGATCCGCTCAATGCCACTTGAAAAGTGCGAAGTTTGGATGCGCCTGCCTGATCTGAAAATAAATGAATCCCGGCACCAAACAGCCCATTTTTCATTCTGGGGTTATAGAACTTTTGATCGTAGGCCAAGGCTACTGTTTCATATCGAACAGGTACATTGATCCATTGATTCCTGTAATTTCCGCTTATCCGCTTATCGCCACTGAACACGGCAGTTAACCCTGGATTGACATAAAAAGGCGCATTGTAGTATTGTGACCAGTGGATGTCTAAATCCTGCGCGGATAGACTTGACCCAACACCCAAAAACAGACAAAATAATAGTGTAGAAATTTTGTTCATAGGGCCTTAATTATAAATGTTCACACTTTCAAACTAAACCTGAGGCGAAAACAACCCCTTTCCTTAATATGTTAAAAGCCCCAAGATAATACTTTTTTACTTATCGGTAAAGTAACGGTCTGGTTTCTAGAACGAATCGACATGAAAATAAGCTGCTTCTAAGCCTTTTTTACTTCGATCATCAGTATAATAATGATCCATTCAATCAAATTATTGAATGTCACAAATCAGTAAACTATCCATTTATTCAAGCATTTTGCTTATCCGCCTACAGTCAACTTCCTTACCCATTGGTCAGTTTTAGCTAACCCAATCAAATAGGTTGTAACTTGCAATCCAACAATAAAAGCGATGATTCCTGTACTTTCAGCTGATCAGGTCCGCCAATGGGACTTATATACCATTCAGCATGAACAGATTACATCCTATGCCCTTATGGAGCGTGCAGTCTTGAAATTAGCAGAGGTCTTTAAGCGCACATTCCCGGTCTACACTTGTCCGACAGTACTTATAGTCGTTGGACCAGGTAATAATGGAGGTGATGGCTTAGGTTTGGCCAGACACCTTTATTATTCCTTTTACGAAGTTTGCGTTTTGGTCATCGACGAGGGGAAAACAGTAGACAACCAGACAAACTATAAGCGCCTGAAAGAATGCCCAGGAATTGGGGTGTTTCATTGGCCCTCGTTTCCTGATCAATTGGGAAATGTTTCTATAATTATTGATGCCATCCTAGGTTCTGGGTTTACTGGAGTTTTAAAAATTCCATATCAGGATTTATTAGAAAAACTTAATCACTTACCAGGCACTAAAGTCGCTATCGACATACCAACGGGAATGGACATTGATTCTGCTTCATCAGGTATCCTATTTGCAGCGGACCATACGCTGGCGATTCAATGCCCAAAAACCAGTTTCCTCTTGGCAGAAAGTTCCAAGTCCCTGGGCAAATGGCAATTGGTCGATATCGGACTGCATCCTGAATTTCTGGTACATACAGACGTTCTATCACATTTGATTGAAATTGAGGACATCCAATCCAGACTGAAGGTTCGGAGCACATATTCACATAAAGGTACGTTTGGTCATGCATTAATCATTGCTGGTTCACTAGGCAAAATGGGCGCGGCTCAGCTGGCCGGTGAAGCATGTATACGATCTGGCGCCGGAAAGTTAACATTGCATATTCCCCAAAATGGAAATACTATTATCCAATCCAGCTTACCCGAAGGGATGGTATTGTTAGATCCACATCTCTCCTGTTGGACAAAAGCACCTGAATTGCACGGATATGAGGCAGTGGGCATTGGATGTGGGATAGGCACGAACAAGCTGACTGCCAATGCATTAATGGACTTGTTGCCTCTTTGCAATATGCCCCTTGTACTAGATGCTGACGCATTAAACCTACTTGCCATGTTTCCCAACAACTTGATGGCATTGCCC
>JBBQMA010000156.1:0-6345 GCA_038328415.1 Chitinophagales bacterium
ACCTTTGGAGCGGATGAGTTTAATGATCGTCTCGATCTGATTCAAAAGTGCTTTGGACGCCTCTTGGAAAATAAGATGGGCTTCATCAATGATTAAAACCAGTTTAGGTCTATCCAAATCCCCCTCTTCCGGGAATGTAGAATATATTTCTGCTAACATCTGCAACATAAAGGTGCTGAATAACTTTGGGCGGTCTTGAATGTCTGTTAGTCGCACAATTGACACGTAACCCTTTCCATTGGTATCTACCCGACAAAAATCATCCACCTCAAAGGATTGTTCACCGAAAAACAGATCAGCATCCTGCTGTTCCAATTCAACAATCTTGCGCATAATGGCCCCCACAGAGGTGGACGAAATTACACCATATTCAGCCTGAAGTTCAGCCTTGCCTTGATTGGAGAAGAATTGCAACACGCTTTTGACGTCTTTCAGATCAAGAAGTGGGTATCTGTTATCGTCACAGTATTTAAAAATGACGGCCATAACACCAGACTGTGTATCATTCAGGCCTAGAATCTTTGAAAATAACACCGGACCAAATTCAGCAACCGTTGCCCGAAGTCTTGCACCTTTTTCGTTTGAAAGGGACAAAAAATCCACCGGACTACTCCCTGCTTCATAAGGAATACCAATCAAAGCATGACGCTCAACGATTTTAGGATTTCCTTCAGAGGGTGCCGCAATTCCACTTAAGTCACCTTTGATATCCATGAGCATAACCGGAACGCCTTTGGCTGATAGTTGCTCCGCAATAATCTGAACTGTTTTGGTCTTTCCTGTTCCAGTTGCCCCACTGATTAGCCCGTGACGATTTAATGTCTTCAAAGGAATGTGAACAAACAAATCTTTGATCGGATGGCTTTCATACATAGCACTTCCAAGTATGATCGTTTCCCCTTTGAAGGAGTAACCCGCTGCCATGTCAGCGTTGAAACGAGCTAGTTTTTCCATTGACCAATTGATTAGTTATTCAATTCCTGCTATTGCTTCTTCCAAAAATAAAGAAGGACTCCGACAATGACTATGGCAATCAGCCATATGATTAGCCTTAGTTTGCCTGTTGTTGAAACAGGTTGATAGTTCCTTCTAAACTTAGCCATGTGGTGCAAACATAACTTATTGAAAGCATATAGGACAATACCTCTGATTCAATTGATCGTTATATCTTTGGTCAGATGCTGAAATGTATTCACCTATTGATATGGTTTGGGTTATTTCCGTGTGTGGGAAGTACGCAGGTACTATCACCTGCAATTCCTGATCCTGCCAGCCAAAGTATGGGCGGTATCATTCTCCCAAACGCTACCTATTATCAGCCTCTCGGTAATCCTGCGAATTTGTCAACCTTACAAAACCATGGTTTTGGCTTGTACACCATTCAGCCCTTTGGATTAACTGCCTTATCCAGCACCTATCTATTCGGCTGGCGAACAATGGGTTCAGGTGGAATTGGCGGCGGTCTGGCTTATTCAGGTTTTGGGAATGTACGGCAGTATGCGCTCCATACCGCATTTGGACAAAGGTTGTGGAATCGGCTGGATATTGGAATTTCCTTGGAGGGACAACTTATGGACCTCTCTGACTATGGAAAACATCAACGAATTGGATTCAGTATTGGTGCAAGAACATTACTTCGCAAAGGATTAACTTTAGGCATTTTAGCAAGAAACCCTGTTGGATTCAGCAGCAATAAAAACATCAGGATGCCAACATCATTGGTTGCCGGAATGGTATACGAGGCATCCACTCAAGTCGAAATTGCAATTGAATGGTTGCAGGAGGAGCAGCAACCTGCTGATATCCGCATAGGCATGGCCTATAAACCCCTACCCTATTTGCCTTTACGTATTGGATATCAGTCGCAGACCAGTTCATTTTTTGTAGGCGTAGGTTATACTTTAAAATCCAATTGGGAAGTATCTATTTCATCAGGGTACCACCCATATTTAGGCTTTTCACCCTCCGCTGGTTTAGTTTACGTATTCAATTAAACATGTTGAAGCATATAATACTAGCTGCTCCGACCAAAATGGAAATGCAGCCTATTGAAGTAAGACTTGGAATGTTTGCCGGGCTACCCATACGTGGAGTCTATGACTTCAAGGGAGTAAAAATCCAGCCATTTGTTACCGGTCCTGGCATACCGATGACCATTCTAAATTTAGATAAAGTACTGAGAAGCACTTCACCGGATTTTATAATTCACATTGGTATAGCAGGCGGCAAAAAAGGAAGCCTTGAGCTGGGTCAGGTAGTGCAAGTATCAACTGATTTTTTCGGAGATATTGGTGCGGAAGATCGCAGCGGCCAATTTATTAATATGTTCCAGCTAGGCCTAATTGAAGAAAATGAACATCCCTGGATTGAGGGCAAACTTGTAAACCCATTTCATTGGTCAAATAGTAAAACTCGACCAACAGCAGGTGTAACCATAAATTGTATCCCTGGGACGATGGAAAGTCAATTGGAAATGACCAGAAGAGGTGCGTTTGATATTGAATCTATGGAGGGGGCTGCGCTTTTTTATGTCGCCCTTACCAATGCTATTCCATTTTGCAGCCTAAGAAGCATTTCCAACTTTATAGAACCCAGAAACCGCGAAAATTGGGAATTGGATTTAGCAACAGATAACTTGAGCAAATCTTGCTTTTCATTGATTGAAACCCTTGTAAATACTTAAAACATTGTTAAAATATCACAGATACACTACTTTTGCAACTCTTTGACCTGTTTGCCTGTTTATTTCTAAAATTGCATTAAATGGCTTTCGAATTTACTGACACAAATTTTACTACAACTGCATTAGAAGGCGGTGTAACTGTTGTTGACTTTTGGGCTGAATGGTGTGGCCCCTGCCGGATGATTGGTCCAATCATTGAAGAATTGGCTACTGATTATGATGGCAAAGTGACCGTTGGCAAACTTAATGTCGATAACAACCCAGAGGTTTCCATGAAATATGGCATTCGGAGTATACCTACGATCTTGATTTTCAAGGATGGCGAACAGGTTGATAAGATTGTTGGTGTTACAACCAAACAAAATTTAACCAGTAAGATTGAGTCTTTCCTCAGTTGAACCTCCTTATGAAATTGCAAAAAACCTGGGAATAACCCGGGTTTTTTGCATTTATGACAATGCTCAGACCATTTCGCCAATCTTTTGATTGGCTTTGCCGTTAAAGTGGAAGAAATACTGTCCTATGTCGATTTTAGACCGCAATCGCATTACTGAACACCTAAACCTTGAATTACTTGCGAACCAGGTTGTAGAAGGCTTTATAATTGGATTGCATAAGAGTCCTTTTCATGGTTTTTCAGTAGAGTTTGCAGAGCATCGAATCTATAATGTCGGCGAAAGTACACGTAACATTGATTGGAAGGTTTTTGCACGAACTGACAGGCTATATACCAAGCGATTTGAAGAGGAGACAAACCTGAGGTGCCAAATCGTCATTGATTCGTCATCTTCCATGTTCTTCCCGTACCAAAAGACACCGGACCCATACAAGCCCGGCAACAAGTTCATTTTTTCTGCACTCGCTGCCTCCGCTTTAATGGTTCTATTGAGAAAACAACGAGATGCTTTTGGCCTCACCCTTTTTGATCAAAAAATAACAACGCATACACCCATAAAGTCAAGTACAACACACTATAAAGTACTGATGCAATATCTTGAGCAGGCCTATCAGGAAAATGCATTGGAGAAAAAGACTTGTGCCGCAGAAACCTTACACGAACTTGCAGAAAAAATACATCGCAGGTCTCTGGTCATCCTCTTTAGTGATATGTTTGAAAATATGGAAGAAGAACACGAACTGTTCCAAGCATTGCGCCATCTCAAACATAATAAACATGAAGTCATCCTTTTCCATACCGTCGACAAAAGCCTTGAAATTGATTTCGACTTTCCGGACAGGCCCTATCATTTCATCGATATTGAAACAGGCGAGTCTGTAAAAGTCCAATCTTCACAGGTCAAGGATCATTACGTATCCCAGATGCAAACCTATATAAAACGTCTCAGGGAACGTTGTCTCCAATACCGGATAGAGTTTGTAGAAGCCGATATCAACCAGGGGTATCGCCAGGTACTTCTCCCCTACCTTGTCAAACGGACTAAGATGTATGCCTGATCCATTTAGCCGACAAATTTGATTCTAGGACGGTGATCCAGAATAAATTGCATTTCATCATATTAGCTATTTGTCAATTAATTGATCATTGACTATCAAATTCTGGGGCCGCATAAAGTATCATCCGATAAGTTTGGGAGTCCTATTTGTAATGATCTTAATCATCGTTTATATTCACATTAGTGACCAACTTTGGCATTAGAAAACTGGCTCGGATATGAACCGTTTAAGCTTCCTTCTGCTGTCAATGACTATTATTTCTTGCAAAGGAAGAGAGACACCACGTGAGTCTGATCAGTATTATCACACTCGGATGGTTCACCTATTAGATAGTATGGACAAGGCATCCGACCCGCTTCTTTATTTCAACCTCAATGAACGGCGCGCTGAATGTCTGGAACAAATAATCAAAAAAGCCACGCCTGATGAAGCACTGGATCTCAGGTTCAATTATGGTTTGGAGCAGTTAAAAGCAGGTGATACAGAGCGGGCTATTGTAATGTTTACGCTTATCTTGGACGAAGTCGGATCAGAATTAAATGGGGATACCAAGATACTCTATGAAATGCTTGCTCTTAGTTATTTCAGGCTAGGTGAACAAGCGAATTGTGTAAATACTCACGCTACCCTATCCTGCATCTTACCACTGAGAGAAAAGGGGCTTTTTGTCTCAAAGGCGGGAGTATTAGAGGCTATCAACATATATGAGGAGATTCTGTATGAATACCCTGACGATCTCCAGACATTATGGCTCTACAATCTAGCACATATGGCTTTGGGCCAATGGCCCAAACACGTACCTGAGAATAAGCGCATACCTGAAGCTGTATTTGAGATTCACCATCAATTTTCCTTTACAGAGTCAGGCATTCCGTTTGAATTGGATTTACAAAGTGTAGCAGGCGGAGTTTGCGTTGAAGATTTTACAAACGATGGTTTCCTTGATTTATTTATAACCGGATATATGCCTTGGGATCAATCCCGTTTTTTTATCAATAACGGCGATAACACCTTCACTGAAAAAACTGATGAAGCAAATCTGACGGGAGTTACTGGGGGGCTAAATACGCTTCATGCCGATTATAACAATGATGGATATCGCGACATTCTGATTTTGCGGGGTGGATGGCTTACCGGTAATACTTTTCCAAACTCTCTTTTACGAAACAATGGAAATGGGACGTTTACGGATGTTACAATACCCGCAGGATTACTCTCTTTCCACCCGACACAAGCAGCAGGATGGGCGGATTATGATGGAGATGGTTGGCTTGATCTGTTTATAGCGAATGAATCCTTTAGCAAAAAGGATCCTCATCCCTGTGAACTCTTCAGAAACAATAGCGATGGTACATTTTCAGACCTGGCAAAAGATCTAGGAGTAGATTTTAATTCATTTTACAAAGGTGTTACATGGGGAGACATCAACAATGATCAACGACCAGATCTTTATATAAGTGACCTCAATGGTCCCAATATCCTCCTTTTGAATAAAGGTGGTACAACGACACAGAATTGGAAATTTGAAAATCTTTCCAATGAATTAGGTGTAACTAACCCATTCAATAGCTTTCCAACTTTTTTCTTTGATTACAATAATGATGGTAACGACGATTTGTTAGCCTGTGGCTATGAGCTTGATTTCAAGGAAGGAACTTGTACACCATTAATTATGGAATTTATGGGTCTTGAAACGAATAGCCAATCTATGTGTATTTATCGAAACAATGGAAACCTTTCTTTTAGCAATGTGACGGACTCCTTGGGCATGAACACCATAACATATGGTATGGGACATAATTTTGGTGATCTGGATAACGATGGTTTTCAGGATATAATCATTGGAACAGGATTACCCGACTTACGAGCTTTGATACCAAATAGGGCTTTTAGAAATTTGGGAGGAAAGCAATTTAAGGACGTTTCAATGGGTACTTTTAGTCATATACAAAAAGGTCATGGCGTTGCTTTTGGGGATCTGGATAATGATGGCGATCTGGACATTTACGTCGTAATGGGTGGAGCATTTCAGGGTGACCTGGCCTTTAACCTTCTTTACTTAAACAACGGTACCAAAAATGCATACATCCAACTTCGACTTGAAGGCAATTCATGCAATCGTGACGCTATTGGAGCAAAAATAAAAGTAACCATAGTGGATATGGGCAATAACAGACGTGAAATATGGACTTCGGTGAATACCGGAG
>JBBQMA010000157.1:0-6330 GCA_038328415.1 Chitinophagales bacterium
AGATCGATGATATCATCCATAATGCGCTGGGCATGGCGCACGTGTTGACGGAATAGTTCGAAATTAAATGCAGCGTCTTTTTTGAAGGGATTACTGACGTAACTGTACAGATTTATAGCAACCAGGCGGCAAGAGTCATAGGCACAAAGCGGAATTTCACCGCAGGGATTAGTAGAGATCGTTTTATAACCTAGATCGGCGTAACAATCGGGAATAGACTCACGGATAATGGTATCCCAAAAAAGTATGCCCGGCTCGGCAGAGCGCCAGGCATTGTGAATGATTTTGTTCCAGATCGTCGCGGCTTGAACGGTTTTGGTAACAACCGGATCGCTGCTGTCTACTGGAAATTGCTGCACATAGGTTTTACCTCCAATAGCAGCTTCCATGAACGCATCATCGATACGGACGGATACATTGGCTCCGGTCACTTTGCCGGATTCCATTTTGGCATCAATAAAGGATTCTGCATCCGGATGTTTGACGGAGAGACTCAGCATCAGGGCACCTCTGCGGCCATCCTGTGCGACCTCCCGGGTAGAATTGGAGTAGCGTTCCATAAATCCAACGACGCCCGTTGAGGTCAAAGCGGCATTTTTGACCGGGCTGCCCTTGGGGCGAATATGCGAGAGGTCATGGCCCACACCGCCACGTCGTTTCATAAGCTGGACCTGTTCTTCATCCGTACGGAAAACACCTCCGTAGGAGTCGTTCTGGTTGCCAATGACAAAACAGTTACTCAGGGAAGAAACCTGAAATGGATTGCCAATGCCGGCCATGGGGCTGCCCTGGGGGATAATATATTGGAAATTGTGCAAAAGATCAAAGATCTCCCGCTCCGACAGGGGATTAGGGTACTGGCGTTCTACACGGGCCAATTCACGGGCAATACGATGGTGCATATCATCGGGCGTGGATTCATAGATATTTCCGTATGAATCCTTAAGAGCGTATTTATTGATCCAGACATTGGCAGCAAGCTCATCGCCATTAAAGTAAGTTATGGCTGCTTTCAGGGCTTCCTGATGGGAAAACGTTTTGGTTGGAGGTGTGGCAACGGACATAGAGAGGGATTGAAAACATGACCGCACCGGGCTTTGGGACGGGGGGTGAAGATACGTAACTACCCATGTCCAAAGCAAGACATATCAATCATTTTTTGCACATTATGTGGATAATATTATTCCACAATTAACTCAGCCATACAGGATGGGCGTTTGGGATAATCAAGTACCTGTTTTTGGTTATCCATTTGGTTATCCACAGGGTTATCCACCACATGTGGAAAAGGACTAAAGGGGTTTAGCCTATCAAAATGGCATGAGAAGCAAGCATAGATTACTAAGCGCACAAGGTATTCCAAAAACGCCAACCAAGAATCTATTAACCCTGTCTTATAGCGACGGCAGGCTCCCTCTCAAAACCTCCGAACCGCTTAGATCAATTTTTTCATCTGCGCATATTTCGCATCATACGTCTGGTTGCCGCTGCAGTTCAGTTTCACTTTTTCTTGTTCGATCTTTTTAATGCGGTTGACGGGATTGGGGTGGGTGCTCAGGAATTCAGGCGGATTGGACTGACCCTTCATTTTGCGGAAAAATCCGGCGGAGCCTGCTGCATTATATGCTGTTCCGCATAGGTACCGAACGGATGCCATATCGCTTTCCGTTTCATGTTCACGGCTAAAGCTAAGAGAAATAAGCGTCGTGGTAATTTGTTTTATGGTTTCTTGGCTTTTACCCAGAAGCGCATCACTAATAATCGAGATACCCATGATTTTGGTTAGCTGACGGGTAGAGTGTCTTAGATCGGCATGTGCAATTTCATGACCGAGCACTCCGGCAAGTTGGTCTTCTGTATCCAAAAACTTGATAAGTCCGGTATACACATAGATGTATCCACCTGGAGCACAAAATGCATTGACCGTTTTACTGTCATTGATAATGCGGACTTTCCAGGCAAATTTATCCTTGTACTGTACCTGTCCGGAGTTGATAATCTTCGTTGCGATACCCCTTACATATTGATAGATTTGTTCGTTGCCACTCTCCGGCAAAACCGGATACTTTTTAGGGTCAGCAGCTATTTCTTTTTCGACTTCTTTGCCCAACTCAACATCCTGTTCGAGCGGCAACAGGTTAAAGTTGGCAAACGAGGCCTGGCTGCAACTGAGGTATGAACTGCCAATAAATGGAACAGCAAGGAGTATCAGCCAATAAAATTGGGCTTTAAAGGGTATCATATTTTTTTAATTAAAGCTGGTAATAATTGAATCTTTCGATGTGCCCAAAGGGAAATTTCTTACTGGATCGGACAGACAAACACATAACGTTTCACAACTCTCCTATGTTTTAGGATGACCTAAAACGCCTAGGCTCGGCTTTAACACGATATAACCTACCTACGTTGCATCCAAAGCGAAACCATAGCGTCCTCAAGACGATGCTCCGTCACGACTACGCTTGTCATGACGCTTCGTGGACATGAGAAAAAAGGGAAGTTTATTCGAAAAAACGAAAAAACACCTTACAGGCATGCGGTCCGTCCTCCATCAACCGGCAAATTGATACCCGTAATATAACCGGCAGCCGGAGAGGCGAGAAAAGCTACAGCCGCTCCAAACTCATGCGGCTCGGCAAAACGGCCCATCGGGATCTCCGCTTGCATCAATACACTGATTTGTTCTACGTCTGTTTGTTGCTTTTTAGCTTTGGCCGAAATGATCGAAGATAGACGCTCCGTATTGGTGGCGCCTGGAAGGACATTGTTGACAGTGATACCCCAACGGGCCGTTTCGTTGGCCAGCGTTTTCGCCCAGTTGGCTACTGCGCCTCGAATGGTATTTGATACCCCAAGTCCCGGAAGTGGTTGTTTGACCGAGGTGGAAATGACATTGATAATACGCCCGTAACCACCTTCCCGCATGCCGGGCAAAAGTAGTCCGGTCAGCAATTGATTGATAAGGAGGTGTCTTGTAAAGGCAGCTAAAAATTCATGGCTACCGGCCTCCGTGATAGGACCACCGGGTGGGCCACCTGTATTGTTGACAAGTATCTGGTAAGGATGTTCATTCAGTTTGGAGCTCACCGTTTCCCTTACCATTTCCGGATTGTCATAATCCATCCACTGATAATCGTGTTGTTGGCCATAAGGTACGGGCAGCTCAGCCAATTCATTTATCAGATCATCGGCCCCCCTCGCCACTAGGGTTACCGTGGCGCCTAAGGCGGCAAGCTCGATAGCGGATGCTTTTCCCAGACCTTTGCTGCTGCCACCCACAAGTGCATATTTTCCACGTAAATCCAGATCCATCTTGTATAATTGTGATATCTTAGGTGTAAATATCGCTAAACCTGTTCGCCTTATGGCTATTCGCAAACCTTTTAACCTGAATGCCTGGATCGAAGCCCATCGGCATGAATTAAAGCCACCCGTTGGCAACCGCAATCTGTACGATGATGCAGGTGACTATATTGTAATGATCGTCGCCGGACCAAACGCCCGAAAAGATTACCATTACAATGAGACAGAAGAACTTTTTTACCAGATCGAAGGGGATATCAACGTCCGTATCCAGGAAGATGGGGTCGCCGTCGATATTCCCATTCGTGAAGGTGAACTTTTTTTATTACCGGCTCGGGTGCCTCATTCCCCTTCCAGACCAGAGGGTACCATTGGCCTGGTGATAGAATGTAAACGCCAGCCACAGGATACCGACGGACTCATGTGGTTTTGCGATAACTGCAACACTAAATTGCACGAATCTTATTTCCACTTAACGAATATTGAACAGGACTTTTTTCCCCGATTTAAGCAGTATTACGGTGATGAGTCCATGCGTACCTGTCCCAACTGCCAGACAGTAATGGAAACAGATAAGCGATTTGTGGAATCTTAGTCTGTCATTTTACAGCTTGCCTTATATTTGATGCTTCAAAATGAAGAAAGTCTTTTTTGCTTCCGATTTTCATCTGGGAATCGATGGAATTACAAGCAGCAGAGAACGTGAGCGAGCAATCGTTCGTTGGCTTGACCTGATTGCACCCGAAGCAGAGCGGATTTATCTGGTCGGTGACTTATTCGATTATTGGTTTGAATACGGGACCGTTGTCCCGAAAGGCTATTTGCGATTGTTGGGGAAACTGGCGGAGCTGCGTGATCGCGGCTTGCCAGTTTACTTTTTTACAGGCAACCATGATATGTGGATGTTTGATTATTTCGAAGAAGAACTAGGTATCCCCGTTCTACGCGAACCAGTTGTTCACGACATCGGCGGCAAACGCTTTTTTATTGGACATGGTGATGGCCTTGGTCCTGGTGACAAGGGATATAAACTATTGAAAAAGTTACTGGCGCACCCACTGGCTAAGTGGTTATTCGCGAGGATTCACCCCAATCTGGGCATTCGGCTAATGCGTTTTTTCTCCGGGAAAAGCCGTGCGGCCACGGGTGAGGAATCCCGGTTTCTTGGCCATGAACAGGAATGGTTGATTCAATTTTGTGAGCAGGAAATCAAAAATCAACCCATCGACTATTTTATTTTCGGGCACCGCCATCTTCCCCTGCACTACACGCTGAAAAATGGCAAATCGCACTATATCAACCTTGGAGACTGGTTGGTTTATAATTCATATGCCGTTTTTGATGGAAATGATGTGCAACTAAACTATTTTGAAAAAACACCCTGATAGTGAGGTCGGAAGAACCGTTTCACAGTCACTCGTCAAACGCATAACGAGTATCTTTTACGAAATCCAAAGGATGAATCCGTTAGTTGAATCGCATCGGAGCTGTAAGTGTAAATTCAGGAATTTTTGCTTCAAATATCTCGCCATCACGCAATCGCTTCATGGTATACGAACCATACATTTTGCCGATATCTGTTAATAAATGGGTCCAGGAAACATATTCATGAGAAGCACCGGGCTGCAGAATCGGTTGTTGTCCGATGACACCCTCGCCTTCCACTTCACGCAAAATAGAATTGGATTCACGGATATACCAATGACGTCGCAGGAGTTGTACAGCTTCGTTTCCTTCGTTTTGGATCGTCACTCGATAGGCATGTACATAGCGTTCATCCACAGGGCTGCTGTGCTTTTCCTGGTAGAAAGTTTCAACATTTACTCTGATGCCTGCCGTTATTAACGTTTCCATATCCGTGTATTGAAGTCCAAAAATGACCACTCAGGATGAGAAAGTCAAATTTTGGAAGGTAAATGTGGGATTTTTGTACCTGAATAATGAAATATTAATGCTGAAATAGCTATTTTGGTTTTAAAAGTCTGAAGAATAGTATAAAAGCGAATGTTCAGAACCACTTTTTTCGGCGAAAATAGCGAAGCATCAATAAGGTGGAAACAATCATCACAATCCAAACCATTAAATACCCGTAACGCCATTCAATTTCTGGCATAAATCGAAAATTCATGCCATATATCCCAACTATAAAGGTGAGCGGGATAAAAATAGTTGCTATAATCGTTAGCACCTTCATCACTTCATTTACGCGGTTGCTTAACACAGACAAATGTGTCTCACGCAATTCAACACATAATTCCCTTAAACTCTCCATGAGATCATGAACTTGTATCAAGTGGTCATGCAAGTCACTCAAATAACGCTGGGTAAAGGGTGTGATCAATACATTTTCTTCGCGGTACAGTTCACCTATTGCTTCCCGCAGTGGCACCACAGCACGTCGTAATTGATGCAATTGACGTTTGCGCATTTGCAGTCGAAGCAATGCTGGCTTCTCATCTCCGGATAAAATTTGATCTTCGATTTGCTCCAGATCATCACCCATATCCTCCAGAAGCTGGAGATACTTGTCTACGACAAGGTCAGTGAGGCTGTATAATAAGTAATCCTCTTTGTGCTGTCGAATGCGTGAAATAGGTCTTTGGAGTCGTTCCCGAACCTGATCAAACACATCCCCTGATTTTTCCTGAAAACTAATGAGCCAGGAAGGTCCCATTAAGAAACTAACTTGTTCCAGATCCAGGTTAGGTGAGTCTTCAGGAAAAGCCATGACCATTTTCAGGGTCAGAAAGATATGGTCATTGTACAACTCTACTTTGGGCCGCTGTTCGGTGTTTACAATATCTTCAAGGATGAGACTATGTATCCCGAAATGATTACCAATTTTCTGGATGGCTTCCACATCATGCAGCCCGTTGACATTAATCCAGAGGATATGTTTTTCAATATCAAGTTCGGGTAAGTCATCCCAATTCGTAATGGTAAAATCGTTCAGTTCTTCCCCATTGAACTGGATAACCGTCAGCTCGGGATTTTCCTCTTCGCGGTTGCCCACATATACTAGCGAGC
>JBBQMA010000158.1:0-6329 GCA_038328415.1 Chitinophagales bacterium
TGAATCCGTAACCAAAAATAGCTCCGTTTGCAATGATGACATCCAAATATTCACCTTCGTAGGATCGTCCATCCAATACAACTGTTCCTTTCCAATACAATTTTCCAAAAACCAAACGTGTTGCTGCCAGCAAATACGGCCAAAAACCCCGGAAACGATTTTTACTAGTGGCGTGTGCTACAGCGGCATCAAATCCAACGCCGGCTAAATTAAAAAAGGGAATACCATTTACTTCTGCCGTGTCAGCTTTTATGATTTGGCCTGAAACCAGAATATGCACATTCTGAAAAAGATCTTTTTTTATGCCCAGCCATCCTGCCAATCCATTCCCCGAACCCGCAGGAACAATACCGAGAACATCACTTGTGCCTCTGATTTCTTTGGCAAGACTGTTAATTGTCCCATCGCCACCTACAGCAACGAACCCTTTATAACCCAAGGCCCGACCTGTCTCAATGGCTTTAATTGCACCTTTCTTGGGCTTGGTTTTGCCAAAATCACAAGGTACCCCACCCATTAACCGTTTCACCCTTTTCCGGAACCCGCTTTTTGATTTGCCACCTGCACGTGGGTTAATCAGGAAAAACCAGGATGAGGGTCTGTTTACAGAAGAAGAAGGCACATCGACCATGGCTTATTTCAATTTTCTCCCTTTCATCGCTTCAGATATGTGAACCTCCATTGCCCGATGAGCTAAAGGTGTCGTATAGGAATTCAATGCTTGCATTGCAGCCTGAACGTTGTCTTTATCCGCTGCGGCTATGGACTGGCTTAATTCAAGTGTTAAATATCGAATCTTTTCTATTTGGTCCTTATCTAACCATTCGGTATTTTGGTCCATAAATTTGGTAGCTGAATGTACGAGCATCAGTGCCTCATTTTTAGCCTCCATAAGGCTCTTGGCCGTTTGATCCTCCTTGGCAAACTTGATAGAGTCCATTAACATACGACCCATTTCTTCTTCACTTATACCGTATTGCGGCTTGACTTCAATTTGCTGACTAACTCCACTTCTTAGTTCCTTAGCCCGAACATTTAGGATACCATCGGCATCAAGATGGAACGATATCTCCAGTTTAGGAATACCGGCAGGCATTGATGGAATACCTTGCAAAATAAATTCCCCAAGCTTTCGATTATGTAGTACCAGATCCCGTTCTCCTTGAAAGACACTTATTTTCAAGTTCTTTTGACCATCAACAGACGTGGTATAATTTCGCGCGTAAGAACTTGGAACTTTAGTATTTCTTGGAATTATGACATCCATTAAGCCGCCAAGCGTTTCTATCCCCAAACTGAGCGGTGTAATATCGAGTAACAATAAATCTCTTCGATTGCCGGAAAGTATATCTGCCTGGATGGCGGCACCAACTGCTACCACTTCATCCGGATTTAGGTCATCGTGTACCGATCGTCCAAAAAAATCTTCGACCATCTGTTTAATAACCGGAATGCGTGTTGAACCACCAACCATAATCACCTCGTCAATTTGAGCCGGAAGCAAGCCCGCATCCTTTAATGCTGCCTGGCAACATTGGATTGTACGTTCGATAAGCGGTTTTATTATCTCATCCAACTTCTCTCGATCCAATGAGATTGCTACGTCATTGAAATAACCGTGGAAACTACTTTCACAGGAAAGTGTTTTTTTTGCCTGTTCGGCCAAAAGTCGCAATGACTGTCGATGCGCCGCAGACAAATCCTCTAACGAATAGTTGGATGACCAGTAGCTTGTAATGAGTTGATCAATGTCGTCGCCACCCAAAAATGTATCGCCGTTGGTTGACAGCACCTCGAAGACACCATCCTGGATATGTAGCATGGAAATATCGAACGTTCCACCACCCAAATCATAAACGGCTATTCGTTGATCTGTTCCGGACTCAATACCAATACCATAAGCCAAGCTCGCTGCGGTAGGCTCATTTACGATACGCAAAATATCCAGACCTGCTAATCGACCGGCATCACGGGTTGCTTGGCGCTGGGCATCATTAAAGTATGCAGGTACAGTCACAACTGCCTTTTCAACAGGTTTGCCTAGAGATTTTTCAACTCTGTTTTTAAGTTCCGCCAGAATCCTGGCGGATAATTCTACCGGGGTATAAAAATGATTCCCTACACGAATCTTTACCAAACCATCCGTGTCCTCATCTAATATTTCGTAACTCAAATCTCGTTGCATGTCCCTCAGATCCCCATAAGATTTACCCATTAGCCGTTTGACAGAAAAAATAGTCCGTTCCGGGTTGGAAACCAAATAGGATTTTGCTTCATCCCCAACCAAAACATCATATTGATTTTCCGGGAAATAGATAACGGAGGGCATAAGGACGGATTTTCCCTCTCCATCACTGACTAAATGCGGTTGTCCATCTTTGATATAGGCTACAAGACTGTTTGTTGTTCCTAAATCGATCCCCACAATTAAGGGAGATTCTTTCATTTTTACATCTCCGGATTTAAGGTCGATCGTTATCTTGGCCATTATTTTTGTTTTGCCTAAAATTGGTTGCTCAAGCAGGCAACAAGCACAAAGTTGGATTGTTTATTCGAAACTTATGTCCTACACCTTAAACAACAAAGCCGTACGCTTATTTTTAGTCTTAGGTGGCTTTTTTATAGCCAATGCGCTAATGGCTGAGTTTATTGGAGTTAAGATTTTTTCTTTGGAAAAAACACTGGGCCTAGATCCCTTTAGTTTCACTCTTTTCGGACATACAAACCTTTCTTTCAATCTGACAGCAGGCGTCTTGTTGTGGCCAGTAGTATTTATCATGACCGATATCATAAACGAATATTTTGGACCTAAGGGCGTGAAGTTGCTTTCTTTCCTTGCAGCTGGGTTGATAGGATATGCTTTTATGATCGTTTACTTGGGTATTCAGTTAACACCTGCTGATTTTTGGCCGGCATCGCACATTCATCCTGAATGGACGGAGACAGAAAAAATGGCGATGGTTGGAAAGGTAGGTGACTACAATACAGCATTTTCATTAGTGTTCGGACAGGGTCTTTGGATTATCATTGGTTCACTTGTGGCCTTTCTGGTAGGACAATTCGTAGATGTCATAGCTTTTCACCGCATTAAAAAAATGACTGGTGAGCGGTGGATTTGGCTTCGCGCTACAGGTTCTACACTGGTGAGTCAATTCATCGACAGCTTCATTGTCCTTTTTATAGCCTTTTACATAGGCGCTGGGTGGGATTTTCGACTTGTATTAGCTATTGGCCTTGTTAACTATACCTATAAATTTTCCATTGCCATTGTATTGACACCGTTTATTTATATCGCCCACAACGTTATTGATAAATATTTGGGTAAAAACCAGGCCGACGACTTGAAATTAACCGCTATGCTTTAGGGGCAAACAACTTAGGCTGATCCCTCCCGGGATCAGCCTTAAGTTCGCCTTCTCATAGTACATCAAAAACCTAATCATGTCTATTCAAACACCGTTCCAAATTTTATAATTGTTTATAATTTTTTATATATGATTTCTACAAGTACAAATGAAATCCTGATGATACGCCCTGCAAGTTTTGGATTCAACCCTGAAACCGCTGAGAGTAATGCTTTTCAAAGTAAGGACAAGACAACGGATCTAACTACCATTTCTGAAGCCGCACTGAGGGAATTTGATCACATGGTGGCCATGTTGCGAAAAAATGATATCACTGTACATGTAATAGATGACACACCTGTTCCGGTTAAACCTGATGCCATATTTCCCAACAACTGGATATCATTTCATTCCAACGGGCAAATCATCACCTACCCGATGATGGCACCCTCCCGACAACAAGAAGTCCGGCTTGATGTGCTTCAACTTGCTTTAGATAAATGGTCCTTCAGTAATGTACTTCGACTGGATGCAAAAACACGTAAAGGCCAGTATCTCGAAGGTACTGGTAGCATGATCCTTGACAGATCGAATAACATTGTATATGCATGTTTAAGCCCCAGAACGGATCTTGTACTGCTTAATGAGTGGGCCAAAATATATGGCTACAGGGTTGTAAACTTCAAAGCAGTTGATGGAGACAACAAGCAAATTTACCACACCAATGTCATTATGGCATTGGGTGACAACTATGCTGTTATCTGCCTGGATTGCATCCCTGATGAATCTGAAAAAGAATTGTTGGCATATACTTTGGAAACCTCAGGTAAAACAGTTATTCCGATTTCACTCGACCAGGTCCTGCATTTTGCAGGAAACATGCTCCAGGTCCTAACAAATGACGGCCAAAGGGTACTCGTGATGTCCGAACAAGCCTATCAATCATTAAATCCTGACCAAATCCAATCGTTAACCAAATTTGTACCATTGCTGCCAATTCCATTATGGACAATTGAAAAATACGGTGGTGGAAGTGCTCGATGCATGATGGCGGAAGTATTTAAGCCTGTCCATAAGTCAGCATTATGAATTAATACCCTTGATTTTAGACGATTTTGACTTAAAACTCTGCGTTAGTTACCTTCCACCAAATAATTTTCTTGGAGACCCACTTTGTCTGCTTCTTAATATTGCCCTTTCCGGAGAGCCTAATTTAACCTTAATTTAAATTTCAATAAAATATATGTATGTACCTTATTTACATTTAGTTGTAATGAAATAATGTATATTTTAAACGTATTAATAACATTACCTTTTGTTGCCAACGATCTCCGTGCTACCTTAGTCGTTCAAAAGCAAAAGCATCATGAAAAAGCTGAACCTAACGCTGGCTATTATTTGCATATCGTTACAACTTGCCGTTAGCCAAATAAGGATTACAGAAATCATGTATAACCCCACTGAACCAGGGATTGATACACTTGAATACATTGAAATACAAAATATTGGATTGGCCCCAGTCAACTTGGAGGGCTATACATTTACATCGGGTCCAACTTATACATTTCCGGACGTGATCCTGCCTTCACAAGGTTTTCTTATCCTTTGTAAAAGTGTTGCTTATTTCCAAAACGTGTTTGGATCTTTGCCCTCACTGGAATGGACAAGTGGTGCACTTTCCAATACAGGAATGACATTGACACTTTCTGATCAATTAGGTGCCATTGTTACAAGTGTTTCATACACCAATACATCACCCTGGCCGGGAGGTCAAGCCAATGGCAATGGAGCAAGTATTGTCTTGTGCGACCCATCCGGTGATAACAATAACCCAGCACTATGGAAGACAGCAGCTACCAAAACAGGCAAATTTCATTATGGAATTGAGGTGCTTGCTAGTCCGTTAGGCGATGCAGAGTGTATATCAGCGGAAGACAAGGCGCTAATTCTTACAGGTGTTTTTGATGCACAACCCTCAAATGCAGGTGCAAAAGGTGTTGAAATATATGTTTCTAAGGCTGTGACTGATCTTAGTAAGTACGGAATTGGTTCCGCAAATAACGGAGGGGGATCGGATGGTATTGAATTCACTTTCCCCGCAATAAGCGCCACTTCTGGCCAATTTATATACGCAGCCGCGGATAGCGCTCTTTTCCATGATTTTTTGGGTTCAAGGCTGATTATATTACGGATGCCATGAATATTAATGGTGACGATGCTATTGAATTGTTCGAATCGGGTGAAGTTGTCGATGTCTTTGGCGAAATCAATACAGATGGCACCGGCCAACCTTGGGAGTATCTTGATGGTTGGGCTTATCGAATTGATGGTACCGGACCTGATAACAATACATTTGTGTTATCAAACTGGTACTTCAGCGGGGTAGGAGGCTTGGCAGGCGCACCCTTAAATCAAGATGCCCCAATTCCTTTTCCGATTAAATCATATAAAGTCGGCACTCCTGGTGTATTAAAAGCCAATGATGATAACTATAGCCTTAATTTCAATACGATTGGCCAGTTTTCTGTTCAATCTAATGACATAAAACCAAATCCAGTAACCGTTTTCGAAATAGTTGATAACCCTCTTCATGGTCAGGCGGCGATTGCCGGTGATGCTATTTTTTATCAGCCTGAACAAGATTATTGTGGCACGGACGCCTTGAGTTATCGCATTTGTGATCAAAATGGCTGCGACACAGCTTCAGTTCTTCTTACCATCATCTGTCCTAAAGTTTTTCCTAAATACCCAATAGGTCTTGTAAGATCAGTAAATTCAGAAGGGGTAGGGGACTCCATTGGAGTCAATTGTGAACTGGAGGGCATTGTTTACGGGGTGAATCTGCGTCCCGGTGGATTGCAATTCGTATTGATCGACGACCTTAATGATGGAATTACAGTGTTTTCAAATTCCGACTTGGGCTACAGCGTTCAAGAAGGAGATCGTATCATTGTCCAGGGTACGATTGCCCAATTTAACGGTCTT
>JBBQMA010000159.1:0-6300 GCA_038328415.1 Chitinophagales bacterium
GTTGCTGTAGCGGCACAATTGGATAACGATCCTTCTGATCTGGAATTAGCCGCCGGATATACCATTTATAAGGTCAATATTACCAATCCCGATGGTCCCGTGGGGAACACTATGACACCCTACACGATCCAGGTAGATGGCAAATTCAGGGATGGGCTCACGGCTATAGGCGACATTAATGGCGATGGTCAGTTGGATGTGATCGTCCACAGTGACACCGGTCAATTCAAATAACGGTACAAAAAAGTACATGGCGAAAAAATAGGATTAAAATTAGCTTAATTCATTAGAATCATGCTTTTGGAATCGCTATGAGTTTCTGTATTAAGTTGCATTTGCAACTTGAATTCAGGTTATCAGCTTTTTCAAGTATTTTATTATATCGAATATACCTAATTTTTATCCGGGAGAAACAGTTTTGGGGAAGGTGCATATTTATACCTATCGACTTGAATTCAGGAGTGTCGATACGACATTTTTGAAAAAAAAGATATTTATAACTATACTTAAAAAGCTCCCTTAGATTATTCAATATGGTACTCTGATACGCTTGACAGGGAGCTTGATCATGGGGTAGTTTCGATCAGGAATGATCTCAAAAAGTTGTGTTCATCCCTTCGTAGTTGAAAAATCAAGTTTACTCATACCGCAAGGATTCGATGGGATCCAGTCTGCTGGCTTTGGCGGCAGGATAAATGCCGGCTACAAGGCCCACAATCGTGCATACGGTGATACCCAGTATCATCCAGGCCCAGGGGATAAGAAATTCACTACCAGCGAGGAGGGATACAATGTTACCAGCAAAAATGCCAAGAATAATACCAACCAGACCGCCCAATTGGCAGATAATAATGGCCTCCGTAAGAAACTGATAAAGTATATCCCGATTTTTGGCACCTAAGGCTTTTATTACTCCGATTTCCCGGGTGCGTTCTGCTACCGAAACCAACATAATATTCATCAATCCAATAGCTGCACCCAACAAGGTAATAATGCCAATGCCGATAGCCGCCAATCGCAACTGGACCGTGTTATCCTTAATGATTGCTACCAATCCGTCACTTTTGAAAACCTCAAAATCATTTTCCTCTCTGAGTGTAAGCCCACGGATGGATCGGAATAACCCCACTGCAGCATCCTCCGCCCCTTCAAGGTCTAATGGTTGATAAACATTGACAGTGAGTCCGAAATTTTTGTTGGCACTTCCAAAGGCCTCACGGACAGACTGCAATGGAGCTAATACAACCCTGTCACCTGCCTGATTGAGACTCGAACCTTTAGATTTTAGAATACCAATTATTTTGTATTTCCGGTTACCGGCATAAATCGACTGGTCGATCGCTTTTTCAGGTTGGTTGTCAAAAAGCAGTTTGACAATGTCCATCCCGACTATCGCTCTTTGGTAATTACTTTCAATTTCATTGGCGACGAAATTGCGACCTAATTCCAAATCGTAGCCATTAACAAAAATATAGTGTTCATCTACCCCGGTCAAGGTTATGTTCGGGTTGGTTTTTTCTTTACCATATTTGACTTCTACTGTCATACTGCCTGGCAAAGAAACAGAGACACGCGATGGAAAGTCAAAGCGCTCCTTGAACGCCATAGCTTGGTCAAAAGAGATTTCATCCCCTTTTTTAATACGACGACCACTTCGCATACCGCCGATTTCTGTTGCTTTTGGTTGTATAGAGAAGGAGTTGGCACCAAGGGATGAAAAATTATCACTCAAGGAATAAATGATGCTATCAATAGCTGTCAAAATACCAACCAAGGCCATAATCCCAAATGCAATGATCATCAAGGTAAGTGACGCTCTCAATTTGTTGGAGCGCAAGGCACGAAATGCCTGTCGTATGATTTCAAGTGGGGACATTGCAGACCTAAAGCTATGCGCTTTGTCCGGATCACAACGAATTCCTAGATGAAATCATTCCAGGATTAGACGAATAGCCTCTTTAAAGCGACATTTCAGGTTTGTGGGCGCGGTATCTGCCTTTGCCAAATTTTGTGCCATTAAAGGTCATCGTCTTCCTAAGTTGAATTTGTTCCTCCTCCGGCAGATGGGTAAAATCCCGACATTTTTCGGAGCAGCAATGTTCATACGTTACCGCACAGGAAGGGCATTGGATGAACAACAGGTGGCAGGCATCATTGGCACAGTTGACATGCGTGTCGGCCAATTCACCACATTGGTGGCAATGGGCAATAACCATCTCCGAAATCCGCTCCCCGAGGCGTTCGTCAAAAACAAAGTTTTTACCCAGGAAATGGTTTTCCAATCCTTCCAGCTTTGCTTGACGGGCATATTCTATGATGCCACCATCTAATTGATACACCTGTTCGAAGCCATTGTGTTTCATCCAGGCACTGGCTTTTTCACAGCGGATACCTCCCGTGCAATACATTACCAAAGGTTTATCTTTTTGATCGGAAAGCATATCTCTGACCATGGGTAATGCTTCGCGAAATGTGGTGGCCTCAGGCAGTATGGCCCCTTCAAAATGGCCGACCTCACTTTCATAGTGATTGCGCATATCCACAATGATAGTTTCCGGTTGCTTTACTAGCTCATTAAACGCTTTGGCACTTAGATGTTGTCCACGTTTTGTGACATCAAAAGTAGCATCATTTAGTCCGTCCGCAACGATCTTTGCCCGAATCTTGATGTTGAGTTTGTAAAAGGATTTGCCATTGTCTTCGATCGCATAATTGAGGCGAAGGTTCTTGAGAAAATCAATTTCTTCCAAGGCCTGTCTAAATTGCTCGTGCCGTGATTCCGGAATGGATATTTGACCGTTTACGCCCTCTGCGGCTACATATATTCGTCCATAAACACCCTCCTGACTCAGCCTCCAGTAGAAGTGGTCCCGAAAAAAGCTGGTGTTAAGAATATGGGCATAACGATAAAAGGAGAGGGTGATTCGGGGTTCACCAGATTGCTCCAACCGTTGTTTTAATTCGTCGTTGTTGATGAGATTGTAAAGTCGCATGGCACAAAGATAACGCCTTTTAATACGCCATCAAATGCTGTATAGGGCAAAAAGTTAACCGGACAAACGAATGACCTTTCTCGAATCAGGATCGCAAGAGTTTTCCACTGGCCAGGTGGTTGCCGGCAATGATGCGGTAGCTATAAAATCCGGGATGAATCGAAGGCATACTCAACGAAATGGGCGTTTCACCAAGGAAGGATACCTGCTGTTGGAAGACCAATCTGCCGGACAAATCATAAAGTTGGAATGTACCCATGCCATCTATGCCCGGCCATGTTACCTGAAGGTAGTCATTGAACGGATTAGGAAGGACCAAACACGATTGGACCCGAATATTGGTTGTCGTGGAAGACTGGTCCAGGGCCAGTTTTACAGCCTCAAAAACATCTATTCGACCCCACCCATAGGTATTGTTTGGCACCTCCGTGCCAGGTACGCCACCACAAGTGTCGGAGGCAGCGATGATACGGGCAGTGTTTTTCAGGAGGTCTTCAATTTCATCTACTTCACCAGCTAATTCAGGGCGGGCGCTGATGATTAATGCAACTGCCCCGGCGACATGCGGGCCAGCCATGCTGGTGCCACTGAAATTGGCATATCCGCCACCGGGAATGGAAGATCGCACATTGACCCCAGGCGCCGACAGATCCGGTTTCATACGTCCGCTGCCATCCACAAGCACAGGCCCCCGACTGCTGAAATTCGCTATGGTATCATTTTCACGTGTTGCACCAATGGTAAAACTGCTCTCAAAAATAGCGGCAGGCGTGCTCACACTACTGCATCCTGACCCACTGTTTCCTGCTGATACAACCACAACAACACCGGCATTTTTCAGATTATTAACAACCATTTCCATCAAGGCAAAATTGGAAGGATTACAACCTTCACCTTGAGGACACGACCAGGAGTTGGCGATGACGTGCGGTGCTTTGTCCGGGTCAGGGTTTTCATTATTCAAATCGGTAGGTGCCAAAAACCATTCGAAACACTCAATATAAGTTGAGGGTGTACCCCATCCACGTTCCATATTCCTGCAACCGATCCAACGCGCATCCGGTGCCACGCCGATTTGCAATGCACTGTCCAATCCGGCCATCGTACCCATGGTATGCGTGCCGTGATTATTGTCATCACAAGGCACAGGGCTATCCAGGCCGCATGGGTTATTTAATGGATTATTGGTCGTGTCTCCATTGATGGGATTTAACTGATGAATGGCATCATGCCAGTTATAATTGTGATCTACCTGCCCTCCGGTATTGCCGCGATAGGTACCCGCCAGGGCCGGATGATCCCATTCATACCCTGTATCCTGGCCACCTATGACCGCGCCCTGACCGGTATAACCCAATGCCCAAACACTATCTGCCTGAATCTTGCTAAGGCCCCAGGTGAGATCTTCAAATCCACGAAGCGGACTTTCAACTTCTTCACGGTAATCCGGTACACTTACAGGGGAGTCAGCGGCTATATAAGCTACGGAGGGATGGGCGGCTACCTTGCGCATCAAGTCCAGATTGCCAAAGCTGCGCACCATGTTGATGACATAATAAGGCTGGGCCAATGCCTTTTCTTTACCAAGCAAGCGCAAAATAGGTCCCTGGCTGGATGCTGCTGTTGCTTTCAGCAGGTCAAAAGCCTGCCGGCCCTTAGCCTGTTTGCCATGGATACTTCGGATGACAGACAAGTCAGCTTGTGCCCGCAGTATAATCAGAAACGACTGGTCCTTCCCGGCGAGTCCATTTCGTAACAATGTTTCAGCAATGCGATCGTCAGGCCCCTGGGTTGCGAAACCCGTGAATAAGAGGATTAAAAACAGGATCATAATCAGGAAATTCGAATGGATTAATCAGCTTCCGGCAAAAACACAATTGAAGGCATTGATTTGTTCCGGAATTTCTTGAAAATCCAGGGAAATCAACAAAAATGTCGGCTAATAAGTAATAGCCGGACATCGAATCCCGCCAAAATAATAGACCAGCCCAACTTTAGCCATGGCATACACATCGTTGCTGCGGCTGTCACCGCGTTGGCGACCAGCCTGACCAATTTGGGGAAACTGATCATTTGGAGTGGAGCGGTCAGAAAGAGCGACCGCAATCGGACCATGCAGGGCATTTAATTCGGCTTTATCGGCATAGGTTGTAGAGACATCATCAAGATAATCCGTCCACATATACCTGCTGTCAATTTCTATGTTGATGGACCAGGCATAATTGAGGTCAAACTTTAAGCCAAAGCCATAATTCAGGGCAGGCTGCAAGACGTAATACTCTTCACCCGTAAACTGGCCTTCAGTGCCCAGTTCGCGCAGGTTGTACCACTTTCCCTCGTACTTGGTCCTGGGGTTGAACCCGAAGACAGAGATTCCTCCAAAAACATAAGGCGTAAACCAATAATCCCGGCTGCCGTGTTTGTACTTCATAAAGTTGAACTCAAAGCGCCCGCCAATATCCACTACATTGGAGGAAAAGTTGAGATTTCTGGCCAATTGGAAGGGATTGTCAGACCATTGGTCATCGCCCTTGACGTAAGTATAATTGGCCGTTAAAGCCATACAAAGTCGCTCGTTGAAATTGTAACGACCGATGGCACCTACGGCAGGGCCAGGATGGCCAAGATTGAAATTGGGATTGAGGTCACCAAAGTACCAGCCAAGGCCTACGAAACCGCCAACCTCGTAGCCCATTTGAGCCCGAACAGTGGTGGTGGAAAAACTGAGTACAAGAAAAGCAAGAATAAAGCGCATGGATGACAATTCGGGCTGCAAAGGTAGGAACATTAACGCAAGTAGGTCACCGCTTGGTATATCTTAAGGATAGATCTCAATACAGTTGGCCCAACAGGTTCTACAATCCGGCTTTTGCGGATATCTCCAGCATGCGGTCTATGGATGCCCGCGCATCACGAATGATCCAGTCTTCCAGGTGAATTTCCGGCAACTCATGCACCATACATGTGTAGAGCTTTTCTAGCGTGTTGCGCTTCATGTGTGGACAATCATTGCAGGCGCAGGTGTTATCCGGAGGAGCAGGGATAAAGGTTTTGTTGGGCGACTTTAATAGCATCTGGTGAATGATGCCCGATTCGGTCGCTACGATAAACGTGTCTGCTGCATCCGTCTGCGTGTATTTTAACAAGCCGCTGGTAGATCCTATAAAATGCGCTTTTACAAGGATATGTTCTTCGCATTCCGGATGCGCAATGAGTTTGGCTTCCGGATGGCGAACCATCAATTTGGTTATCTTTTCGTTGGAAAAAATTTCATGCACCATACAGGTACCGTTCCATAACACCAGAT